>JBBSJX010000016.1:0-20553 GCA_038256825.1 Chitinophagales bacterium | reverse complement strand
TAAGCGACATCAACCACCCCGCTGCTAAAATTATGCTGGATGGATTTCATATGAATATTGAAGAACCTGATATTGAAAAGGCCATAATCAGTGCGGGTATTAACCTCGTTCACTTCCAGGTTTCTGAAAATTATCGTGGTACTCCGGGCACAGGTCAAACACGTTGGGATGCTTACAAACGCGGTCTGGAGGCCATCAATTACAAAGGCGTGGTATCTATTGAAAGTTTTACAACCGATAATAAAGAGTTGGCGGGTGCTGTATGTTTTTGGAAGCCCATGGCTCCATCACCAGACCTGTTTGCGACCGAAGGCTTACGATTTTTAAAAGACCTTTTTGCTGCTTAGAAATAGGTATAAAAAAAGGTTTGTGAACCGGACAATAGTATATCTATGAAGCTTTCGTTGCGTCGCACTCTTGTACGGTATAATCAATATTGGGCAATGCATTTATTATCTTAATAACATCATGTAATAAAAATAGAATCATGGAAATTAAAAAATTCAACGTGGCTATTGTAGGCCTTGGTTTTGGTGCCGAGTTTATACCTATTTACCAGCGGCATCCCCTGGCAAATATGTATGCTATCTGCCAACGAAATGTGGAAAAATTAAACGAAGTAGGCGATGCTTTTGGTATAGATAAAAGATACAGTGATTACGATGAGATGCTAAAAGATCCCGAGGTGGATGTGGTGCATATCAATACTCCCATACAAAGCCATGCAGCGCAATCCATTGCTGCACTACGTGCTGGTAAACATGTTGCTTGCACCGTGCCTATGGCAACCACTGTTGAAGAGTGTAAACAAATAGTTGAAGCTGTTAAAGAAACAGGCCTTACTTATATGATGATGGAAACAGTGGTATACAGCCGCGAGTTTTTATTTGTAAAAGAAATGTATGAAAAAGGTGAGTTAGGCAAGCTACAGTTTTTGCGGGCATCGCACCAGCAGGAAATGGCAGGCTGGCCGGGCTATTGGGAAGGGTTGCCACCCATGCATTATGCCACTCATTGTGTAGGACCTGTAGTTGCGTTAGCCAACGCCGATGCAGCCCATGTTTCGTGTTATGGCTCTGGTAAAATTGATGAAAATCTGATCAGCAAATACGGGTCGCCTTTTGCAATTGAAAGCTGTCATATTAAGTTTAAAGATTCCGATCTTTCGGCTGAAGTAACCCGGTCGCTCTTTAATACTGCCCGGCAATACCGTGAAAGTTTTGATGTGTACGGGTCAAAAAAATCGTTTGAGTGGACTTTGGTTGAACATGAAGAATCTGTTATTCACACCGGAGAAACGCCTGAAAAAGTTACCATTCCGGATTATGCTCACTTGTTGCCTGAAGAAATTCAAGCCTTTACTACCGGCGGTGTTTATGATGCAGATAGTAAACAACATTTATCCTTTATACAAGGCGCCGGTCATGGCGGCTCACACCCACATCTGGTACATGAATTTTTAAGTGCTTTAAACGAAAAGCGGGAACCTTTTCCCAATGCAAGGCAATCTGCTAACATTACCTGTGTGGGTATACTTGCACATGAATCCGCAATGCAGGATGGTAAGCAAATAAACCTTCCGGCATTTACATTAAGCGAATGAAAATAGTAACCTGTTGTTAAAAACTATGAATCCTGAGGTGCTGAACGTGGTAATGTTTAAGTACTATTAGAGTAATATTTTTTAATGAATGCTGGTGTAAATTATGGATTGTTGCGGGTAGCAATACAGTACAAGAGTGCGACGCAACGATGTTAAATAATGATTCCTGGCCTGGCTCATAAATCTATTTTTACAAAAAAAATACGGACAAAAATAAACCCATTGCATTTTGTAAAATTTACGAATGCAATGGGTTTTGTTTGTTGGTTATAATTGGCCGGTTTACTTCAGGATGGTAATTTTTTGAGTAACTGTTTTGTTTTTTGATACCATATAAATCATGTACATGCCGTTGGGCAATCCGCTTGATTGGAGCGAAAGTAATTTTGTTTCTTTTGCATCTATAAACCCGTTAAATAATTCCTTTAGCGGACGGCCCTGTAAATCGGTAAGGGTAACTACAGCAAACCCTGACTCCGCTGGTATTATTTTAATATTGGTAGCACTTCTAAACGGATTGGGGAACACATTGATAACACCTTTTGTTTTGATGGGTTCGCCGGTTAGAACTTTAAAATTGCTTGTTTGTACTTTGTTTACAAGCTGGGTATCGGGAGTGAAAGGTGACAGCCTGCTACCCGGAATGGGCACTTCGGTTACACCATTAGGCAAATCCCATTTAACTGAAACGTTATCGCCGCCGCCGCCATTTTTATGCAGCACTTCAACATAATAACGGTTACCCACTTTAAGATTTATTTTCTGAGATTTTTGTGTTGGATACTTGTTCCACTCGCGATAGCCTGTCCAGCCTTTGTAGCCTGCAATTTTTATTTTATTTTCAGGTTGGTCATCGGTGCTTAACCACAATTCTACGCCATCGTCGCCGGCAAGGTAAAATGTGTAATCTCCTGTTAATGGAGGGCATATGTATCCACGCATCCTTGCACCCATCCAATCACCTGTATTTTGTGTTTCCAGCATTTTTATCTGCCTGGTAACATTTGGTGCTCTTTGTAATGGAATGTTGGCTACATCATTACCAAATACATTTTTCCATTCCTCAATTAAAATAGTACCCGATGCAGTACAGGTTGATGGAGGTGTGTTTTTTACAATAGCTACTGCTACTTGCTGAATGATTGGGATGGCTGCATTGTAATTAACATTGCCGTTTTGTGTAGCTTCAATTATTACATTTCCTGCGGCCGTTAATGTTACCAGGTTGCCTGTAATGGTTGCCGGGCCCGAAACTATTCTTACACTTACCGGCAGGCCCGATGAGGCAGTTGGATTAATAGTGAAAGGTGCGTCTCCAAAGGTTTTTGCCGGTATTGCCGCAAAATTTATGGATTGGTTTGCCTCAACTACAGTAAACGATTGTTTGATAGAATTAGCTGGTTTAAAGCTATTGTTTCCTGCCTGCGAAGCATCAACAGTTATGTTACCTGCACCGGTTATGGTGAGTGTGCTTCCTGAAATACTTGCCGGCCCTGATATAACTTTAAATGTTACCGGTAAACCTGAAGATGCTGTGGCTTTGATTGTTATAGGTGCATCTCCAAATACTTTTGGTTCAAGAGGTTCAAAATTGATCACCTGGTTTAGGATGTTATTATTATTATTGGTAAATGGTGAAAGATTTTTACCAGGAATAGGCGCTTCAGAGGTTCCGTCGGGAAGGGTCCACTTTACAGAAACATGATCGCCGCCGCCGCCATTCTTATGTAATACTTCAACATAATATTTACCGCCTGCCTGTAGGGTTATTTTATTGGATTTCTGGCCTGGGTATTTATTCCACTCATGGTATCCGGTCCAGCCATTATAACCTGCAATCATCGTTTTATTCTCAGGTTTGTCGTCGGTGCTTAAATAAAGCTCCACACCATCATCTCCTGCAAGGTAAAAAGTATATGCACCGGTTAATGGCGGGCAGATGTAACCCCTTATGCGGGCTCCCATATTTTCACCGGTATTATACGTTTCTAGCGATGATATTTGTGCTGAAGTTGTAGGAGGGCTTTGTAAAGGAATATCTGAAACTTTAATACCAAATATATTATTCCATTGCTCCCTGAATATGCTGCCTGTAGCTGAACAGGTATTGATTAACGGTACCGGGTTTGTTTGAATAACATTAAAGCTTTGAGTTACCGGTATGGCAGAATTGTAATTGTTGTTACCCGCCTGGGATGCTTCTATAATAACCTTGTCAATTCCTGTAATTGTAACTGTATTGCCCGATAAAGTAGCCGGCCCCGAAATGATTTTGAAGCTTACAGGCAAACCTGATAAAGCCGTAGCATTTAAGGTAAATGGTGCACTACCAAATATTTTAGAAGTTAAGGCTCCAAAGTTGATGGACTGGTCAGCTTTTTCAATATTAAAACTTTGATTAACAGGTGTGGCCGGGTTAAAATAGGTATTGCCATCCTGGGTAGCCTCTATTGTCACTTTTCCGGTTCCGGTAATTGAAAGGGTATTTCCCGTTAGAGAAACAGGACCATCTTTCACTGTAAACTTAACAGGCAGATTAGAAGAAGCGGAAGCATCTAAAATGAAAGAGGCATCTCCAAATATTTTTGTTAACAATGGATCAAACTGAATAGTTTGGTTTGTTTTTACATCGTTGGTATTTACATAAGGCGATAAACGATTGCCCGGTATGGGGGCTTCGGTTACACCATTGGGCATAATCCATTTTACCGATACGTGATCGCCGCCGCCGCCGTTTTTATGTAATACTTCTATGTAGTATTTAACGCCTGCCTGTAAATTAATTTGTGGCGAAACCTGGCCGGGGTACTTGTTCCATTCATGGAAACCTGTCCAACCCGAGTAGCCCGCAATTTTAATTTTGTTTCCGGGTTTTTCGTCGGTACTTAACCATAACTCCACGCCATCATCTCCTGCAAGGTAAAAGGTATAATTACCGGAGAAAGGAGGGCATATAAATCCCCTTATTCTCGCACCCATATTGTCACCTGTTCTGTTGGTTTCCAACATTAGTAACTGGCTGGTGCTGTTAGGTGTTTTAAGTAACGGAATATCGCTTACCGCAATTCCAAAAATGTTATTCCATTGTTCGCGGAGTATATTACCGGTTGCCGAACAGGTTGAGGGTAATGGAATGGGAACTGCATTGGCAACATTAAAGCTTTGTAATACTGCTGCACCAGGGTTATAATTTGTATTGCCTGCCTGGCTGGCTTCAATGATTACATTGCCGGGGCCTGTAAGTGTAACCACATTTAACTGTAGGGTTGCGGGTCCTGATACTAGTTTAAAACCTACAGGAAGCCCGGAAGAAGCACTGCCATTAATACTAAAGGGAGCGTTGCCAAATATTTTTCCAGTTAAAGCTCCAAAGTTTACGGACTGGTTTGCTTTTAAAACCAATAAGGTTTGATTTACCGGGGTTGCAGCAATGTAATTACTGTTGCCTGCCTGGGTAGCTTCAATTACAATACTTCCCGCCCCGTTAATGGTAATGGTATTACCTGAAAGTGTTGCCGGACCCGAAATAATGCTGAAAATAACGGGGAGGCCTGATGTTGCCGTTGCTTTTAATTCAAAAGATGAATCACCAAAAGTTTTTGCGGCAACAGGTTGAAAATCGATGGTCTGGCTAACTTTTGGATTTGAAAGTGATTTTAAAAGAATAATTGAAGTAAAAGGTTCCAGTGTTACAGAGTTGTAAAAATTGCCATTTAAATCTTTGTAATTTCCATTTAACACTATACTTTTTCTTTGGTTTGTTGTATTATATTCAAACCTTACACCTTGTTGGTAGTTTATACTGTCAGGGGTTTTTTTTGAATTGCCATCTTTGTTGGTTAGTTTAATCCACTTGTCTACTGAGAAAAAACTGTATTCAGCTTCAACAGTTCCTCCATCGTGATACATATCCCAGTTAAAAGGTATCTGGCTGTAACCGGGTGCTGCATTTATGCTTGAAGGCTCGTAAACCGGGCGGCAAAGGTTGTTATTATCTGAGGCGATTTCTATCATGGATTTTTTGTCCACATTAAACGAAAGCACCAATGAACCCTTGTCAACCGCAAATAAATTGTTGTTTTTAATATTGATGTTTGTATATAATCGTTCATTGTCTATCCCTTTTATCTGGGCTACTTTATTATTGTACAAAGTATTGCCTGTAGCAGTAATCTCGCCATTGCTTCCAAACCATAAACCCGAATGGGCATTGTTAAAAGAGGTGTTATCCGAAATAGTAACATTGGTAGTATTACCATCATTATAAATGCCATGAACCTGTCCTGTGTATGGGTTTGATAAGTTTTCACCAATACCATAAATATCTCCAGGCCCGTCGTGAACAATGTTGCGGTGCACCAACCTGTTTTTACCTGTAACCCCATATGAATAAATGCCACCGCCATCTGATTTAACCATGCAATAGTGGTGAATATGATTAAACCGTACAATGGTATTATCGCCTGTATACCAAATTCCATTATAGCCGGTGTTTGCAATTTCGTTGTATTCAACAACACTGTTGCTGCCCACTTTAAAAATAGCTACATACTGTCCATCGCCCGATAAGCCCATTCCCTGCACCATACCGGTATTAATAATCTGGTTATTGTTAATATTCCAGAAAGTAGTTTCAACCAGGTTCATCGCATTGTTAACGGTGTTGGCTACCAGGCAATTTGATATTTCGTTATGATGGGTATTAAAATACATATACCGGTCAACATCAATAGCGTTTATGCCGGCAAATTTTAAATGGCAATTATTTATTTTACTATATGTTAACTGGTCAACATCCAGTAAGTTTTCATTGGCTCCGTTCAATTCTACATCCTCAATAATAATATTGCTTTGGTGGGTAATAGTAACCAGGTTATCAATAGTGGGTACTTTAACTACATAATCGTTTGGGTTGTTACCACCAAAATACATGGTTAGTTTACCGTTGGTTTTATTATAACACCAATCACCAGGCGTGGTAAGTGTATTAACGTGGTTTTGAAAAAAGAAACCATGGTTATTCATACTTTCATAAGTAACTGTAGGATGGTCGGGAGATAAGTGTGGTTTGGTAACCACCGTTTTTGAAGTTTGCGTTAATACATTCGACCTGTCAAAAATCCATTGCATGGTACGTTGCACCAGCTCACCACCAACAAAGTTGGGTATGCCCGAAATACCATTGCTGGTAATGTTGGAAGATCCGGTGTGCGCATCAATATTAAAGTAGCTTGCCTGCCCAAGATTACGTTTTGGATACCGCCCTATTGGCTGAATGGTATCATTAAATAATACCAGGTTTAAGGTATTAGATGGGTAGGGGCTTAAAGTAGCTTCGTATAATCCATTGCCTTTGCTGGTCCAGCTATCTAACGTGGTTAAACCCGTAATAACCGGTTTTGCCCCCGAGCCATAAGCGCCTACATAAATAGGTTTAGATGCTGTTCCTGAAACTGTAATATTTAAGGAACCATAAAAAACATCGCCCCTATTAAACAAGACTGAGTCGCCTGGTTTAAAGGTGTTAAATACTGTATTGAGTTTACTTAAACTCTTCCAGGGTGTATTATTATTCTGTGCCTGGGTGCTGGTATAACTATCCTGCCCGTTTAAACTGGACAAGTAGTAGGTAGTGGCAAAACACGTGTTTAAAAACAATAATGCAATTAAGCAAAGGGGGAATTTCATAAAATTGGGTTTACATACCCAGAACTAACGAATAGCGGCATTTTGGAATTGCGCGGTTTTTTAAATGGGGTATATTTTTACCCAATTGGATTTATTGCAATGCTGGCATAGAATGTAGTTTGCAAACACAAAAGAAGATAGCGGCGAACAATAACGCATTTAAGACTTATAAATTGTTTAATGCATAAATATTTTTTTTAAATCTAAAAACCCAATTTACTTCAAGATGAATCAGGTAATACGGGCTATTGTTTTTTATAGCATCATCGTTGCGTCGCAATCACTTTGTCTTTAGTTTCAATGGGCAGCGGTAATAAGTAGGATTTAAGTTGGGTATGCCTTTCCGTGTAAATGATCTTGCACGCTTTTTAACCAGTAATTTTTATGCTCCCACTTTTAAATGTTGAACATGAGCTATTGAGTGCTCAATGTTTTTGGTTCAGATTATGAAATTTTAAAACAGTAACGGCTGATTGGTGCAGCGTATTATCCTGTTTGTAGTATTACTAAGCTGTATGTTCTTCGGCTATTTTGGAGCCACTTATAATTGAGTAATAAGGAAGCACCTACGGAGCTTAAATAATCGTTTATAAATATTATTATAAGCAAGATGCTTTTATAGCGCAAAAAGAAAAAAAAGATGTGTACCCTAGTTAGCTACAACTTGTCATGTATAAGAAAAAGAAAGGTCCTTTAAAATTGTAATTGAAAATGGAGTATAAAAATAATCAATTACTTTAAAAACAGAAAACTCATGATAAAAGTTGCATGAAATTACTTTGGAACGAGAGTGCGAACCGCCGACAGGCGGTCAGGCTGCAAGAATGCATAATTGAAAAATTTAGGCTCGTAACCCCAAAATGCTGCAATGTAATTTTTTAATTATTGCAAAATAATACTGCAGTCACAGGCAATAAAAAAGGCGATACAAATATGTATCGCCTTTTTTATTTGAGAATTACTACTATTAATTCTTGATTAATTTAGTTATAGTTTTTGTAGAACCCTGAACTGCTTCAACAAGGTAAATACCCGGATTAAACTGGCTACCCAACTGAACGCGCTGGTTAGCGTTTATAGTCATGGTTTCAATTAATTTTCCCTGCAGGTTTATAACCCTAAGGGTAATTTTATCTGTGGTGTTTTTACTGCGAACAACCATATTAAAATACGATGAACTTGGATTAGGTGCAGTTTCAACAACCATGTTTAAGCTTTCAAATACAGGTGTTTCTTCAGTAGCAATACCTCTTTGCTGCGTTATGGACGAATTATTAACGGTATTTTTTGAACTGTTGCAACTTCCCAACATGCTTCCTTTTGATAATAACTTTTCTACTTTATCTTCTTTTTCACAATCGGTTTTTCCTTTGGTACAAACCAATACAGTATTCTTTTTATCGCTGCAAGCAACATTTTCAACTAAAATAATTTTAGAGGTAGTTTGCACGGTACCATCTGCATCGGTAATTTTAAGTGTATAGGTAGTTTTACTTTTTGGACTTACAGTAATACTTGATTTAGTAGATCCGTTGGACCATTGATAGAAATAAGGTTGTTTACCACCACTTATCACAGACTTCAGCGTAATTTCTTCTGCCGGGTCATACCCAGGATAAACCGTGTTTACTTCTACACCTTCCTTATATGCTGCTGCATCAGGTATGGAAACCATAATAGGTAAGGGTACACCTGCCCTTACTGTAATAGAATTTAACCTGCTAAAATATGTTTCCATGTTACCCATATCATCGTATGCACGAACTTTTAATGAATAAACGCCGGCAGTTTGTGGTGTCCAGGAATAGCTCCAGCTTTTACCTCCGGTAGCTTCATTCCAGGTTGTTCCACCATCAACTGATACTTCAACACCAGCAATAACCCCAGGGTATTCAAGGGAGAAACCTGATATTGCAAAGGGTTCGCCTACTTTAATTAAATCGTCTTGCTTTACTGGGTAAAACATAGATATAGGAGCAAAACGATCGGTAGTTGTACTGGCTTTTACCAAATCGCTTTGTAAAGTAACAGGCAGCGCTTCCATATCGGCAAGTATATTTACAGTTGCCTGTTGAATATTTTTATCAACGGGAGTTCCTGCTATATCATGCATTTCATCCAGTCCCCAGGCCCATTGAATAGTACCGGCGCCAAAAACCAATGCACCGTTTTTATGCCTGAATAAGGCTAGTTTATGTGTTTTTCCTTCAATAGTTGTTTCCGACATTCTTACACGGCCTTCAGGATATGCAAAACTGTTATCCTCATAATCCATTTCATATCCAAGGGTGCCGGGAGCTGTGGTTAAAACTTGCCCGGAAGTTAAATTTTCAACGCTGGTGTTGCGCCAGAACCTATAATCTTTTACACTTGCCGGAACATTGATACCAACTGTATTGCCTGTTAAGAAATAACTCAATTGGCCTGTCAACAGGTTTTCTGGTTTACATGCATTTCCATTTGGAGATGTACATCCATTCCGCCACAAACCAGTCCATTCGGTGCTGGGGTCACATTTGCTTCCACACGCATATTCACCTTCATTTCCTTCTTTATAGCAAACCAGTATTCGGTTCAATCTTCCATCTGTGGCTGGCTCCCAACGGGTTTTCCAATACACTTCATTTCCACTAAAAAAAGCAAGGTTCACACCTGCATCTCTTGCAGCTTCAACATTGGCTCTTTCCCTGCCCGACCAATATTCATCGTGGCCTACTGATAGCATCGCTTTATGGTTCTTTATTAAAGTGCCATTTTTGTCTGCGTCAACATCTGTAAAATACGAAACGCTGTATCCATTTCTTTCTAACCACTTTATCATAGGTAGTTCAGTGCTAAAGAAGTATGATTTGTTTCCGCTACCCGTACGGTTTTGAAAAGGCCTGTCGTAACTAATTTTTACAGCCCTGCCATTAGGATAGGTTGTTACATTTTCGCCATCATTAAAGTAAGTACGTCTGCCATAATAAAAGTTGGCGCTCCACGTTCCGTATTCGCCAAAATCATTATAAGCCTGCCAGGTAGCATCCGAAGTTTTAAAATATAGGTCCGACTGGCTTGCATCGTCGCGTACCACAAAAAGAATATGATTTACAAGCGGGGTTCCGGGAACATAAATTTTTGCCATGTACACACCCGAAACGGCACTGGTAGGCACCTGCCATTGTGCATTCACTGTCCAGTTGCTGCAATCAATTAACCCGGTTTCAGCATTGGTAATATTTAGCGGTTGCTTAAAAGGGAGTGGAGTTATTAAGCTTCCGGCCCCCACCTTGCGGGCACCGTTTCCCTGGTAATAACCAAAACGATAAATATCTACTTTGTAATTATCACTGCTTCTTATTTTAAATTTAACTACGGCACCTTTGTTAACACTCATTTCTGTTGCAAAGCCATAAATATCGCCGTTATTAAAATTGGCAGGAGGATCCCATTCTGATTTTGGACTGCCTGTCAACTTATTTTCGTTAACAATTTCGTTTTGTGCCGACACAGTAAAAGAGGTAATCATTAATATAATTACCAGTCCCATTACATTTTTTACAATAAACGAACGATCTGTTTTTAAATAGCAGGCAATTAACCTGGAAATTTCATACATGCTTTTTCTCTTGTAATGGAGCATGCCTGCGTACCTAAAGTGTAAAGGTTTCATAATCTATGGTTTTAGTTTAAAGACAAAATTTTTTATTTATTACAGGTAAATTTTTAGCAATAGCTTACCTCCCTGCTAAGTAGCAAGTAGTTTACTATGCTTGTTTTACATTTAAGTAAACAAACCGATTTAGTAATGCATTCGGAAATGTTTATAGAAAATCATAGATATAGAAGGATTCAATACAAGGTTTGAATTGAATTAAGTGACACCAATAAAGACACTTGACCTAAGGACGATTTAAGAAGATTATAGGTTGCATATTTATTTTCTAAACACTATTTTTTTATCTGTATTTATTATTTATTAAGCGTTATAAAAATTTTATTATCTATACATTCACTGCACTTTGTAGCTTAGTAAAGTTTAGAACCTTAATTGTGATAATGAATTATTGAAGCCTGCTCTTGTAAGCAACTTTTCATTTAATTTATGTATCAATAAAAAGGTTGTACACTAACAATTACCTTTATTTATTTTTTATATTTTTCTTTATCATTTCTTTGTTAAGATTAAAAAATTAATTGTACCCAAAAATCAAAATATGATTATCAAAAATTTTGTGGGCCGCCTTGGCTTTTATTTGTGTTTAATAGCAATTTTTGCATCGTGTGTAAATACCAGGAACAGTAAATATTTTGTAGATCAAAATGATGCTGTACTTGAAACCGCGATTAAAAGTCCTGAAACGATTATTACGCCGGGGCATTTATTGGCAATAACCGTTAGCAGCCTTAATCCTGATGCCACTTCCATTTTTAATGCGAAAACCGAAAACGGTGGACAGCAAGGCCCGGGTTACCTGGTAAACAAAGAAGGTAATATTCAGTTTCCCATACTTGGAAATATAAAAGCTGAAAGTTTAACAGGCGACCAGCTAAGGCAGGAAATCGTAAAAACGCTGGTAGATAAAAAATTATTGATTGACCCTATTGTTAGCGTTCGGTTTTTAAATTTTAAGGTTACCGTGCTGGGCGAGGTAAACAGGCCAACAGTTATTGATGTACCAAACGAGCGTATTTCGCTGCTGGAAGCCCTGGGGTTTGCCGGTGATATTACCATTTATGGTCAGAAAGAAAATGTGATGGTTATTCGTGAAGAGAATAATAAAAAAATCATCAAGCGGATCAATTTAAACTCCAGCGAGCTTTTTAATTCGCCGTATTATTATTTAAAATCCAACGACATTGTTTATGTGGAGGCCAACAACGCAAAGGTTGCCAGCTCAACAAGAACCAGCCAGTTGCTGCCCATTATATTAACCGCTTTATCGTTTACCGCCATTGTAGTGGATAGGGTTTTCAGGCCATAACCAGGATTGTAGCGATAGTACAAGAGATTTTTGGTTTCCAGCTCAAGTACTATTATCAATATTGTTGCAGCCTGACTGCCTTTAGGCGGTTTGCACTTTTGTACGGCCGCAACAAGGAGCAGCGTTTTTTTAAAACGTAGATAGAATATTATTTAAAAGTCACTTGTTACAGGTGGCTTTTTTATTTACCTGTATAATCGTTCCATAAACTACTAAAGTACAAGTGCGACGCAACCACTGCTGCTCATGGCTTTTAGCTGGTAACCCAAAAAATAAATTACGAACCTTTAAAATTCACTTTCTTATTGGCATATTGATGGGAATTTTTAAGTTCAAAAGCCGATATTTGCCATCATCTAATATTTATAATGGTTGTTTAAACGGATTAATTCCAAATTACATGAAGGATTTTTCGTACATCACTAATTCACACCCTTCCTACATTGAAAGTTTATACCATGATTATGTAGAGAACCCTGAAAATATTGACCAGGATTTACGCAAGTTTTTTGATGGTTTTGACTTTGCATTAAATAACGCTTCTAATGGAAATGGTTCGGAATCAGCCACTTTACCTAAGCAAGCGGGTGCGCTTGACCTTTCAAAAATTAATAAAGAATTTAGTGTTTACCAGTTAATTCAGGCTTATCGTAAAAAAGGCCATTTAGTTGCTAAAACCAATCCCATTCGCGAAAGAAAGGATCGCCGGGCAAACCTGGAATTAAAATATTTTGGATTGTCTGATGCAGATCTTGCTACCACATTTATTGCTGGAAAATTTATTGGTTTGGAAAACGCCAGCCTGAATGATATAGTAGCGCATTTACGCAAATGCTATACTTCGGCGGTGGGTATTGAATATTTTTATATTAACGACCAGGTTCAGGTGCAATGGCTACAGGATGAATTTGAAAAGAAGTTTCATGAACCGCTTTCAATTGAGCAAAAACGGCATATACTTGAAAAACTGGACCAGGGGGTAATGTTTGAAAAGTTTTTGCACACCAAGTATATAGGTCAAAAAAGATTTTCGTTGGAAGGTGGTGAAACCACAATTGCTGCCCTGGATGCAATTATTAATACCGCTGCAGAGTTTGGTGTGCAGGAAGTTGTACTAGGTATGGCCCACAGGGGCAGGCTGAATATTTTGGCCAACATATTGGGTAAAACCTACGAGCAAATATTTACTGAATTTGAAGGAAAAGCATTGCCCGATACTACCATGGGTAGCGGCGATGTTAAATACCATATGGGTTTTAGAAGTGAGCATACTACCGAAAAAGGCCTTAAAGTAAACCTGCAGCTTTGCCCCAACCCATCTCACCTGGAAGCTGTGGATCCTGTGGTTGTTGGATTTGCACGCAGTAAGGCAGATGTTATTTACGATAGTAATTATGACAGTATACTACCCATTTTAATACATGGCGATGCCTCAGTTGCAGGCCAGGGTATTGTGTACGAAGTTTTGCAAATGAGTGGTTTAAAAGGATATTATACCGGAGGCACCATTCATTTTGTTATAAATAATCAAATTGGTTTTACAACCGATTTTGATGATGCCCGCACCGGCGATTATTCTACTTCGGTAGCCTCCATGGTGCAGGCCCCGGTTTTTCATGTTAACGGCGATGATCCTGAAGCGGTAGTTAAATGTGTGCAGATTGCCACACGCTACCGCCAGGAGTTTAATATGGATGTGTTTATTGATATGGTTTGTTACCGCAGGCACGGCCATAACGAGGGCGACGATCCTAAGTACACCCAGCCACAATTATATGCACTTATTGATAAGCATCTGAATCCCCGCGAGGTTTATAGTGAGCGCTTAATAGCTAATGGATCAATTGATGCCGAACTGGCAAAGGAAATGGAGAAAAAATTCTGGACCGATTTGCAGGAACGCCTGGATGAAATAAAACAACACCCTATTCCTTATAATTACCAAAAACCGGAGCTGTGGTGGCAAAAATTACGTCGCTCTACATCGGCCGATTTTGAAAAATCACCCGATACAGCGATCAGCAGCGAAAACTTCGACCTTGTATTTAAAAGCATGATGGAGTGGCCTGGTGGTTTTAAGCCTTTACGCAAGGTGGAGAAACTTTTAGGCGACAAAATTAAATTGTTTGAAACTGAAAATACTGTTGACTGGGCCACAGGCGAACTAATGGCTTATGGAAGTTTATTGCTGGATGGCGCTGATGTACGTATGAGTGGCCAGGATGTGCGTAGGGGAACATTCTCTCATCGTCATGCTGTATTACGCGACGAAGAAACCGATGCTACTTACAACAGGCTCAGCAGGCTTTCTGAGAACCAGGGAAAATTCAGGATTTTTAACTCGTTTTTAAGTGAGTTTGCCGTGCTGGGTTTTGAATATGGGTATTCATTTGCAAATCCTAATGCCTTAGTAATATGGGAAGCACAGTTTGGTGATTTTATTAATGGTGCACAAATAATGATTGACCAGTTTATTGCAAGTGCCGAAACCAAGTGGCGCCAAATGAGCGGATTGGTAATGTTATTGCCACATGGTTACGAAGGGCAGGGCCCCGAGCATAGCAGTGCACGAATGGAACGGTTTTTACAAATGTGTGCCGAGGATAATATGATCATCGCCAATATTACTACGGCTGCAAATTTCTTTCATGCATTGCGCCGCCAAAATGCCTGGCCATTTCGCAAACCAATGATGGTTTATACGCCCAAAGCCAATTTGCGTCACCCCGGTAGTTACAGCAAAAAAGAAGCATTTACCTCGGGCAGGTTTCAGGAAGTGCTCGACGATACTTTTGTAAGCAATCCTGAAGAAGTAACCAAGGTGCTGTTTTGCAGTGGTAAAATTTATTTTGACCTTGCCGAAAAACAGCAAACTGAAAATGTAAAAAATATTGCCATTATAAGAATGGAACAAATATACCCGCTGCCAGTAAAGCAGTTGGATGAACTATATAAAAAATACAACAGGGCTACATGGTTTTGGGTACAGGAGGAGCCGTTAAATATGGGCGCTGCCAGTTTTTTGCAAATGAATTTAAAAGGCATCAACTACGGTGTAATAAGCAGGCAACCCAGTGCTGCCACTGCAACCGGTTACGCCAAAGTGCATGCACGGGAGCAAAGCGAAATTATTAATACGGCATTTACCATTTAATTAATAGTTGGTAGCCAACAGGTGTTTTTCATAGCAGCATCGTTGTGTCACTCACTTGTACGGCATTACAAAGCGAATCAGTAATTTAGATGGATCCGTATGAAACACGGGTAATATATAAACACATAACTAACTCAAATGATTGAGATCAAAGTTCCAACGGTAGGTGAATCAATTAATGAAGTAACCTTAATCAAGTGGTTAAAAAAAGACGGTGATTACGTTGAAAGGGATGAAGTGATTGCAGAACTGGAAAGTGAGAAAGCAACCTTTGAAGTAAACGCCGAAAAAGCAGGCGTATTAAAAACCAAAGCTGCAGAAGATGATACTTTAAATATTGGTGATGTATTGGCCGAAATAGATGACACAGCGCAAAAACCCGCTGATACAACTGCGGCAGCAGCGCCGGCAGCATCCAGTTCTCCTGCTGCTCCGCAGCCTCCGGCACAAAAGGAAGAAGTTGCTCCGGCGCAGCCAGAAGCAAAGCCTGCGGGTAAAGGTATCATCGAAATTAAAGTTCCCACTATTGGCGAATCCATTAGCGAAGTAACCCTGGTAAAATGGGTTAAACCTGATGGCGCTCTGGTTAATCGGGATGAAGTAATTGCCGAATTTGAAAGTGAAAAAGCCACTTTTGAAGTGAATGCCGAGCAGGCCGGAAAGTTACAACACAAAGCAAAGGAGGATGATGTTTTAAATATTGGCGATGTTCTGGCATCAATTGATAGTGATGTTGCTGTGCCTACAGCAGCGCCTGCAAACATGGCCGAAGAAAAACCTGCTACAGTACAGGCACAATCACCCGCACCTTCAGCTCCAGCTTCAGGAGATGTGAAAGCCTCCCCGGTGGCGGCAGCCATGATTGCCGATAAAAAAGTGGATCCCAAAAGCATAACAGCCTCTGGTAGTTTGGGCAAAATAATGAAGAGTGATGTTTTGGAAGCTTTATCTAATCCGGGCCGTACACCGGGCAAACAAATGTTTAGCCGCGAGGATAAAAAGGAAAAGATGAGCAACCTGCGCAAAACCATTAGTCGCCGCCTGGTTGAAGCAAAAAATACTACTGCTATGCTTACCACTTTTAATGAAGTGGATATGGGAAAAATAATGGATTTAAGAACCGCTTATAAGGTTAAGTTTAAAGAAAAGCATGGAGTTAACCTGGGTTTTATGAGCTTTTTTACCAAAGCGGTGTGCTATGCATTGGCAGAGTGGCCTTCGGTGAACGCCTATATTGATGGAGATTCATTAATCTACCACGATTACTGTGATATATCTATTGCAGTTTCGGCGCCTAAAGGATTGGTAGTTCCCATAATAAGGAATGCCGAAAGTTTAAGCATGGCCGAAATTGAAATGAAGGTGGTAGAGCTGGCTACCAAAGCAAGGGAAAATAAACTTTCGATGGATGAAATGCAGGGAGGAACCTTTACGCTCACCAATGGTGGTGTTTTTGGATCACTGATGTCAACCCCAATCATTAATATTCCGCAGAGTGCTATTTTAGGTATGCACAAAATACAGGAACGCCCCATGGCTATTGATGGGCAGGTGGTAATAAGGCCTATGATGTACCTGGCATTAAGTTACGATCACCGTATTATTGATGGAAGGGAAAGTGTAAGCTTCCTGGTAAGGGTTAAAGAACTTTTAGAAAATCCTGAACTTTTATTATTTGGTAAAGACCCGGTTAAGGCTTTATTAGAATTATAGTTGATACTTTAAGAAATAAAATTTTAAAGCTGCCGTTTTTATGGCAGCTTTTATTTTTTATACCAGGTATCTTTTCAATTTTTCATAATGAAACTTAAGTCTTTACTTTTTATAGTTCTTTCAATAGTGATTATTTCAGCTTGTCAAAAGCAACTGAATTGGAAGATTGATCCGCTAACAGGTTTGATTGTGGGGGATTCTTCCAGTTTTAATACATCAAAAAAATTTCTGGCAAGCATTTTAGCTGTTTCGGGAAGCGAAACAGTGGCTACCCGGCTCACTTACGACACTTCAGGTAAATTAATTTCAGAGTATATCCTGGGCACATCAGAAGGAAAAGATATTGACCTGTATAAAAAATATTATCGTGATACCACGGGCAGAATAGAGCGCATTGCCCAATTGGTAAACCAACCGGGCTTTGCAAAGGATACTACTTTTACCAGGGTTTATTATGATGAGCCTACCTCCCTTAATTTTTTAAATGCGGTTCACGAAAGTATAGTGGCCGGGAAGGTGAGCCGCGATAGTTCGGTATTTACTTATGATGGAAACGCGCACCTGGGATTAATAAAGATCTTTCAATCAGCCAGCCGCCAGGCACCTATGGTTTTAAATAAAAGATTGGAATTTTCCTATGCCAATGATAATCTGGTTTCGCAAAAAATGTATATGGACACCAGTAATTCAGGTAAACTGAGTCTGATTGAAACTACATCTTATACTTTTGATTACAGGTTAAACCCTTTGATACAAAATGCTGAAGCGTTTTTAACCGGTAGGTTAGCAGGAGCTTCAAATAACAACCTTACCCGTATGGAAGTTGTAGATAATAGCAGTGCGACTAAAAATTACATTATAGAAACCTCCATTATTTATAATTCGTACAGTTTGCCATTAACTTCCAGGGCAAAATTTTTACCCGGCGAAAAATTTACCACCTATACCTATTATTACCAGTAAGCAAACAGGCATTACGATACCTTTGAATTAAGGTAAACGCTAAGTATGTCCCGATATTTTTCTCACATCAATACTGCAAAAAACATCATCGCTCAATACAAGGGCGAGATGCCAATGGCAGCCTGGTTAAAAAACTTTTTTTCAAAAGAAAAAAAATATGGTAGCCGCGACAGGCGGTCCATTGCTTCATTGTGCTACAATTATTTTAGAACCGGAAATGCTCTTATTACCTTGCCTGTAGAAGAAAGAATGCTTGCCGGTACTTTTTTATCGGCTAGCCAAACCATTGATCTTTTAGCTGAACAAAAACCCGGCTGGGCAGATAAAATGAGTTTACCGTTACAGGAAAAACTGGAATTTTTAAAAATTGACCCGGTTAATATTTTTTCGTTCAACCGGTTTTTAGGTGAACAGGTGGAGGTTGCCGGTTTTAATAAATCCTTTCTGGTTCAGCCAAAGTTATTTATCCGCATCAGGCCAACCAGGCACTCAGTGGTTCATAAAAATTTAGCTGCTGCAGGGCAGGCATTTGAGGTGATTAATGATAATTGCCTGGCTTTTGAAAATGGTACCAAACTGGATAACCTGCTGGAGCTGAATAAAGATTATGTAGTACAGGATTACAATTCGCAACAGGTTTTTAATTTATTGTCTTTTTTGTACAATGCCCCGGGCTCGTTAAACGTATGGGATTGTTGTGCAGCAAGTGGTGGTAAAGCCATCATGGCTACTGATGTTTTAAAGAATATTCAGCTAACGGTTTCTGATGTGCGTGCTTCCATATTAAATAATCTAAACCATCGTTTAAAACAGGCAGCCGTTAAAAATTACCACTCCTTTATTGCCGATCTAACCCTTCCAAATAATGTTACCAGCAGGTTTGCTAATAAGCCCTTCGATTTGGTAATATGCGATGCACCTTGCAGCGGTTCGGGTACCTGGAGCCGTACCCCTGAGCAACTGGCTTTTTTTAAATCTGAGGAAATCTGCCGTTATAGTGAAATGCAAAAAAAGATTGCAGGTAATGTAATTGCTTCTATCAGGAAGAACGGTTTACTGCTTTACATAACGTGTTCGGTTTTTAAAGAAGAGAACGAACAGGTGATTACCTATTTACAGGAACGTTTTCCGGTAAAATTAGTAAGGCAGGAATTATATAAAGGGTACGATTTGCAGTCTGATAGCATGTTTGCAGCCTTATTGCAGGTTAAAGAATAGCCTGAAATACATATGGTATCACTATAAAAATATTGGGCTGAATAGCGCTTTACCGGTACAAGAGTGCGACGCAACGATGCCTCTTTACAACTACTCCTGCCGGGTACAAAAAAAAATCTTATAATTTTAGTAAGCGCACCACGCGTTTTTTACTTTTACTTAGGTACTGCAGAAAATATACTCCCCTTGCCAGGTGATGAATATTAAAGTCAATCGTTTCTACCTGGCCGGTTGTTGTATTCAATTTGCGCTCGGCCACAATGCTTCCTTTTATATCTACAATGCGCAGCGATGCCAGCGTAGTTTCAGGCGCCATAAGCAAAACATTTAGGTTGCCGGTAAATACGGTGCCCTGTACAATACGCAACCATTCGCTGTTTGCTGTAGTAGCTTGTTTTTGAATATTTACAGAACGAGAAGCAAGGCTGTCAGAATATTTAACCACATAATTACCTGCCGGAAATGGATCGAGATTTAAAAAACTTTGGGTATAAACTTCTTCCTTTTCGGTTACAACCGGTTTTGAAAACAGCACCTGGCCTGCAGGACTTATAAGCTCCAGCTTTGCATTTCCATCAACCTGTCCAACAAAGGTTGCATCAATTTTAGTGGTAAAGGGATCAGGGGTTGCTACCAGCCAGTTGTTTCCAAAAATGTTGAAATTTACCTGCTTTTTTAAAATGCGGTAAGCAGTTTTAAAATTTGGAATACCATAGCCATACCTGTCGTTGGGGGTAGTAAAACGGTCGGCACTTTTATATACTGCGTTTAATATTTCCATGTTATTAAAATTGGGGAAAGCCTGCCATAAACAAGCAATTAACCCGGCAACATTTGGGTTTGCATAACTGGTGCCATTACCGGTTACGGGCTGGTTGTTTAACCCTGCTAACACGGTTGCAGAACCCACCGAAACGATGTTGGGTTTTACTTTGCCTGGATAACCATAACTGCTAAACGATGCAATTTGCCCTGCTGTGTTTACCGCACCTACTGCACATACACTATCCGCATCGGCGGGAAAAACCTGGTACTTCCAACTATTGTTTCCTTCGTTACCGGTGCTGTTCATAACAATGATTCCTTTTTTTGCAACGTAAGTGGCCCCTTGCGAAACCATAGTGGCATTTTTATAAAACTGGCTATAAGTATGATTAAAGGATGGATCATCAAAATCGTAATATCCTAATGAAGAAGAAATCATGTCTACACCGGCGCTGTCAGCAAATTCGGCACCCACCACCCAG
>JBBSJX010000015.1:0-21520 GCA_038256825.1 Chitinophagales bacterium | reverse complement strand
TTTTGCTCCCATATTATCACCGGTATTAAGGGTTTCTAAAGAAGTTATTTGATTGCTTCTATTAGGCGCTTTTGCAAACGGAATATCCGAAATATTAATACCAAAAATGTTATTCCATTGCTGGCGAAGTATACTACCGGTAGCCGAACAACCCGGGGTAACTGGTGTTGGGCTAACAGGTACGACAGGTACTTGTACAATTGGAACTGGTACAGGTATAACAGCAGGCAATACAACAAAGCTTTTAGTAACTGAAGGTGCTGCATTGTATTGGCTATTTCCAGCTTGAGACGCTTCAACAATTACCGTTCCTGTTCCGGTAAGAGAAATGATGTTATCAGTTAGTACTGCGGGGCCAGAAATGATTTTAAAACTAACCGGTAAACCTGAGCTTGCAGAAGCACTTAACGGTGAATAGGGAGCATCGCCAAATGTTTTATTGGGAAGATTTGAAAAACTTATCGTTTGATTTTGTTTTGTTACTGGTACTACTGCGGCTTTAACTGTTATGGTAATAGTAACAGGTTGCGCCGGGTTATAATTTGAATTTCCAGCTTGCGAGGCTTCAATTATTATTGTTCCCGAATTGGTTAAGGTAACAAGGTTGCCCGAAACTGTAGCGGGTCCTGCGATTATTTTATAAGAAACGGGAAGACCTGAAGTAGCAACTGCATTAGCAGTAAAAGGTGCATCACCAAAAGTTTTAGCAGGTATTGCAGGGAAATTTATTGATTGATCCGTTTGGCCATTCACAACATCTTTTAAAAAAATAATACCTGTATAAGGGGCAAGTGTTACTGTGCCATTATATGCGTTGTTTTTAACATCGCGGTAGGTTCCATCCAGGCTTATTGTCTTGTTACTCTTAGATGGGTTGTATTCAAAAATTTGTTTGCTTCCAGCAGGTATTTGGCTGGGCGTTTTTTTAGTATTATTGTCAACCCCACTCAAAGCTATCCACGAATCCAGGGAGTAAAACTGGAGATCGTGAGCTTCAATAATTCCACCACCGGGATAGTTTGTTAATTTTGGTGTATTTGGATAACCAAGTGTAATAATACCCGGGTTTTCAGATTTTGGGCGGCAGTAAAAATTATTATTAATAGTACCCATGGATTTAAAGTAATTAAACCTGGTAACTAAGGATAGTATTAATTGTTCTGAAACGGTAGCAAAAAGAATATTGTCAGTAATATTTAATTTACTAAACATTGATTCATTATCTATTCCTTTTATCTGGGCCACAGTATTATTGTAAAATGTATTACCTGTAGCAGTAATATTTGAATTGCTTCCTAACCAAAGGCCAGAATGAGAATTATTAAATACAATATTATCGGTAATAGTAACATTACTGGCATAACCATCCATATAAATGCCATGTACCTGGTCACCATATGGATTATTTAAGTCGGTTGCTAAACCGTAGCGATCGCCAATACCATTGTATACTATATTTTTGGTAACCAACCTGTTTACACCATTTATTCCATAAGTATAAATTCCACCGCCATCGCTTTTAATCATGCAAAAGTTAGATACTTCGTTATTACGCACAATAGTATTGTTTCCTGTGAACCAAATTCCGGAATATCCAATCTTGTCAATTTTATTATACTCAATCACACTATTTGATCCCGGTTTAAATATGGTAACATATTGGCCGTCGCCACTTTTGCCAGCACCGGCAATAAGACCAATTTTTGAAAATTGATTATTAGAAATGTTCCAGTTAAAGCTTTCAACAAGGTTTAAAGCATTATTATTAATGGCATTAAAAGTGCAATTTGAAATTTCGTTATTGTATGAATTAAAATAATAAAAGCGATCAACATCAAAACCATTAATTCCAGCTAAACTAAAATCAAGATTAGTGTACTTACAATACCTGCTTGCGTCTACATGGATCAAGTTTTCGTTTGCACCTATAAATTGAATATCCTGGATGTTTATATATTCCTGGTCATCAATTAATATTAAATCACTTACCGTGGCAATTTCAACTTTGTAATTTGATGGTGAATTATTTCCAAAATACATAGTAAATTTTGCGGATTTATCATCATAACACCAGTCTCCTAATGTGGTTAAAGTATTTATATGGTTTTGAAAAAAGAAACCATGACCATCCATACTATTATAAGTATTTAGTTTATGATCAGGAGAAACCAAAGGGTCGGTATCTATTGTTGTGGAAGTTTGTTTTTTTACAATTGACCTGTCAAATATCCACTGCATAGTTCTTTGTACAAGTTCGCCGCCCACAAAATTGGGAATGTTACCTATATCGCTACTAGTAATAGATTTATTTTTATCATGCGAATTAATAATAAAATAACTGTCATTACCTAAGTTGGCCCTGGGATATCTACCTATGGGTTGAAGCAGTCCGTTAAAAACAACCATGTTAAGAATATCCTCTTTATTTTTCTTGGTGTTTTTATTATTTTGATCTTGAAACCAATTAATGGTGCTTTCGTATTTACCGTTACCTACAGCTTTCCAACTTGTAACTGCTTCTAAACCAGTAATAATGGGCTTATTGCCTACTCCATAAGCTCCGAAAGTAATCGGTTTTCCACTCTTCCCCGATTTAATTATTTCGAGTGATCCTAAAAACACATCACCTCTTTTAAATAAAATGTCATCCCCTTCATTAATTGATTTGAAAAACCCATTCAATTTTGAAATGGTTTTCCAGGGAGTTGCGGCATTTTGGGCCTGAACGTCCGAACGGGAGTCGTTTCCATCTGTAGTAGAAACATAATACGTTTTGGCCTCAGCATTAAAAATTAAAGTTAGTAAGCAGCATAGAATGGTTAATGTTCTCATGGGGTTTTGATTGCATTGTGCTTTAGTTAATAAAATAAGGTATGGTGGCCCACGATAAGGATTGGATAATAGGAGATAACCCTGAGTAAAAAAAACCGGTATGGGCAAAGACCTTGCCAAACAACCAATTTTCTTTTTAGTAATGCAAATGTAAGGTTCTGAGTATAATAATCTACATAATACAACAATTAAAGCATAATTTATTAATTCTTATATCTAAATTTTAATTTTTAATACAAATCGCCTGATTAATGCTGCATTTAATTATTTATACTTTTAAAATTTACTGAGAAACTTAAGCAATTTTTTATAATCATTTTAAATATTATAATAAAATTTTTTTTTTATCCCAGCTTTCGCATTTTAAATATATTGTTGTGTTATTCACTTACCTTAAATATTAACTCATCATATATAATTTTTAATTAAATTAATAATAAACCTCAATAGTATTATTACAGGGTATTTTTAAAATGCTGAAACATAATCCCAATAAAATTTTTGGTATATAATTTAGGTTTTGGAAACCTTTATTGAGGCATAAGGGCATGGCCCGGTAGACAATGCTCTTTTTATTAGTATATCAAAATGCTTTTTGCCGAATTTCGCCTATTAAACCTGAAATAGTACTTGTGTAAATAATAATGTAATCTTTTATTGGAACATTATGAGTACCTCTCAGCCAGTCCTTAACATTCATGGTATGAACATGCAACATCTTGATTGACGCCCCTTTTCACTGGGTATCTGAGTAATTTTCCAATCTTTCTTTATTGATATGCTGTCAAAAATGCTTTTTAATGCACTGTATGGCACCCCGCAAAATGCAGTAATATAAAATACGTAATTTTTTTTGGGGACAAACATCCGTTCTTTTTTCAAAATCGTTGTGTCACTCACTTGTACCTTTTGTTCTCCATGCAGCTATGCACTAAGCGGGGCAGGCTACGCACGCCGCAAGTTTAGTGATACCTTGCAAAATAAAGCAACCTAAGAAGAACATGTGCTACGCCTGTTGCAGTAACGCTATGCCATAGAGCGAATGATAAAAGTTGAAGCCCTAAGCCATGACGAGGCACTGCAATTGTGGTAACAGCAGGCTGTGCCTATACTTAAGACATTGGAAGAATGGAGATGACAGCGGAGTTTCCAAAAGTATTGCAAAAGCTCCATAGGCCAGGCAATTGCATTCTACTTACTCCGCTGGGAAAAGCTAAGCCTATATACAACAAACACTATCCTAAACATCGATAACAAACCGGTTAAACAACATACGCCCTGTAGCCATCGGCAGCAAAATTACCTGTTTGCCGGAAGCAACAGCCTGCCCCGCAAAATGCCATTGACGTCAACTTAAGGCTTTACAATTTAGCTGTAACCTTTTTTAGATAAAGTCTTGAAACGAAAAGATTGCTAAGGAATTAATAGAAACGATATAGGGTAATTGTGCGCAAAATGCCGCCATAAAAAGATGCGGTACAAGGGAGTGACACAACCGGAGCAGAATAAAAGCCTGATGTTCGTTCAAAAAAAAAATAAGTTTACGTATATGCGCACAATGCGGAGTGCAGCCGTGATTTTCTCATTTTTCGCCAATTGCCGCCTCCACAACATCAATACATATAACTGTTAAAAAGATGAGATGCAAATAATGCACCTTTACTTCACCGGTAACATACCGAACTGCTGCCACAAACTGGATTAAGCTACTTTAGAAACCTTAAACCGGGATGGTTAAACGATGGGATACCAAAATACAATACTTTATGAATAAAAAACCCCTTGATAATACAAAGAAGACATGATGGTAAAAAGAGATAAACGTATAATGATGAACCTTGTGTCACAACTATTATTTATAATGATGCTTGATACCTGTTTAATAAAATAATAATTGAATACAAAATCAAAGGCGTGTTAATGTTAATTTATTTACCAACAAATCACCCCTTGATCTAGATTATTTACCTCTACACTAGCACCGAACCATTACCAACAGAAATTTTCTTTTTCAATTCAGACCTTAGCTCTTTTTCTCCTTTAGTCTTCATATTCTTTAATTTCTCCCAATTTTCGCCTAACAAAAGTTTTGCTTTTACAAAAAGCTGACTGCCGTGCGAAAATCCAGATCGTGGTATTGAGTATGGACTATCATTCAAAGAAAAATTTTTATGCTCGGTAGAAAACGATAGAGTACAATTCATTTTCTTAAGCGATGCGATTTCTCTTTGGCCAAAATCTAAATGGGGTATTCCATTAGGATAGGCAAAATATTTAATGTCATGCTGTAGCAAATTCTGTAGCCCGGTGATTGAACTGCATATTTCTTCATCAGAACTTTCATTGCTTTCGTTTGCTAAAATTGGATGATCCATTGTGTGTGCGCCTATCACAACCAATCCATCTTTATCCACTTCAACTAATTGATCCGTTGTCATGTTCTGAGGTTTTTTTGGTTGTATTTCAAATTCCTCTCTGTATTTAGCAATGATTGTTTTTATTTCATGAATTTTTAAGTTCTTTAAAATTATTCCTATAGGATAGGTGTTTATCGTATTTAGATCAATTTTAAGATAATCAGAAATAATTTTTTTTAAGTTTTCCTGGTTATAGCCTGTAATTTCCTGAAACCAGAAATTTTCGGAATTTTCACAAATCTTAGGTGAAACAAAAAGTGTTGCAGGCAAATTGTGTTTTTTTAACACCGGGTAAATTACATTGTAGAAAGAAACTTCTCCATCATCAATTGTTATATGGCAGGCATTCTTTAAAGCTTTTCCATTGTAATAGAACTGCTCTATATCATCAACCCCAACAATAGTATATTTACTTTTCAGAATTTTGATAATATTTTCAAACCACAAAGCATCATGCACATCATGAAAATTTATTATTTTATTCATATTTTACCATTTGTTATTAGCATAATAGAAATCGCAATCTGAATCGGCGAAGGTCACCAAAACATTATCGGTAGTGAGAGCCTTATCTTCTTCAATTAACTTAAAATTTGTAATAATATCCATTTTACTTCCAAATCTAAAAAATAAGTTTTTCTTTAAAAGATTATTGTAAGTTGGTAAAGAGCAGCCTGTTATTGTTGCTGTTAATTTTAGTTTGCCTGTTAGTTTGTGAGCAGCCTTTACAATTGCATTAAACAATTTTGGTTCATCATATGGGAATCTGTAATCTAATAATAATAAGCAATCAATATTTTTCCAAACTACGGGTCTTACTACAAAATAGGTAGATGATGCTTCAGTTTCATTTCCATCGTTATAAAGCTTATATAAAAAAAATTTATCGGGGTAATAAAAATATCGCCATTTAAGAAAACTGGTATCTCTCGTAAACTCAAGTAAATGGCTATTCCAATAACCATTATTGGATTGAATTTCTTCTGGATTTGTAACCTTTACAAATTTGCTGTTATTGCTGTAAATAAATTCCGGAGCTTTAATATTCCCTTTATTTTTACTTTTAAAAAAGTTGAGGAGCGGATTTTTAAATTTGATATAAGTTGATAAGTGCCCAATAACTTTTTCGCCAAAAGCAAGATGAATTCGAAGTGATAAATCAGATAATCCTAACCCAAAATGAAATTTACTTTTCAATGCCTTTTTACAAAGAATTGTACCCGCCGGGGATCCTCTATATAGATCTTTTACAAATAAGTCCATTCCCCAATAGGCGGCATATAAATTTTCAGAAAATTTAAATTCTGAAGGCATCAGCATCATTTGCCCTACTATCTCTTTATTTTCGTTCTCGGCTATTAAAGTTTCACTTTCAGCATTTACAACATTCGGGTTTTGTATAAACCGGTATTTTATTGACTCTTCAACTCTATCTCTTTCTGGAAAAGCTTCATTGTTGAATTTAATTAGTGATTGGATATCTGACGGATCAATTTTTCTTATCGTCATTTTAATATAGTATTATGGAGGGATGGTTTTTTCTTAAACCCTTAACTGCAATTCGTATATGCGACGGCTTAAATGGTACCATTATCTACAAAGATATTTTGACCTGTTATAGAGTTAGCTTTTTCGGATAGCAAAAATGATATTGTTTCTGCAACCGATAGTACATTTACTGGCTTTTTCATTGATGTTCTTTGATAAATGCGATTTTTTTGATTTTCAGAAAGGGATGAACTCATTTCAGTTTCCATAAAACCAGCGACCACACTATTTAACCGTATTCCAACCTCACCCCATTCCCGTGAGGCGTTTTTGGTAAATGCTTCCAGCGCCCCCTTAGTTGAAGCATACATAGACAATCCTTTGTAGCCAGTATGTACGCTAATGGAGGATATATTAACAATGCTACCCTTAATTTGATGAAGCAACATTTGCCTTATAACCAGTTTAGTAAGATGCATAGGGCTATAAACATTTACACGCTACATTTTCTCAAGTAGTTCCAGATTTAAATTTGTTACAATATCGTCGTAGGCATACGCAGCATTATTTACTAATCCGTGAATAGGTGTTTTTAATCCGATTTTTTCCTTAAAAATATTGTCCCTTATGTTTTTCGGATCTTCTAAATCATACTGTATCCATTTTAGATTTTCAGAATATTGTTCCAGCAGCTCATTTAATTCTTTTGTTTTACTTCTGCTTATACCATATACAGTAAAACCTTCATTCAACAAGCATTTACATGTAGTTAACCCTAACCCCTTCGAAACTCCTGTAATTATTACATTCATAATTAGAATCTTTTTATTTTTCCTGTTCTCGTTGTGGTTATTTCTTTTACAAAATGAATAATTCTCGGAATTTTAAAATCCTGCATTTGTCCCCTCAGGTATTCCCGTATCATTGACTCTTCCGGAAGGTCTTTGTCGCCAACTATTTCACAACAGATAATATTACCTAACACTGAATTGCTTTTTGAAAATACCCTCGCTTCTCTTACACCAGGTACTTTAAGCAAACATTCTTCAACTTCAATAGAATTGACTTTGTAGCCACCTACATTTATCATGTCGTTTTTACGGGAAAGGAAACGAAATTTTAACGGGTCTGATGAGATTATTTCAATAAGATCACCGGTATTATACCATTCATCAATATTTAATTCGGAATTGCCTAATATGCTTTTATGAATGAGCAGTTCGTTTTCCTCAACTTTTATAAATTGTTTAAATGCCGACTGCAAAGTGAATATGTCATTTTCCGAAGCAAAAAGGGTTCCTGCTTCAGTGGAAGCATAGACGTTCGTGATTTTGGCATTTGGGAAAACTTCAGAAAGGTTCTTAATAGTTTTCTCACTGAACTTCTCACCTCCGGAGGTTATTCTTTCTATGCTTAAAAAGGTTTCTTTGCACGGAAGTAATAGCCTGTAGAAAGTTGGAGTAGCTGAAATATGGGTCAGTGCATTATTTTTTATTTCCTCCTGAATAGCCTCGTTTGGTAATCCAAAAAGTCTCACGATTGTGTTGCCGTTTAACAACGCTTGTAAAAAAACCTGAATACCTGCCATATGCGTTGGATTGTAGGCAAAACCCCATTTTTTTTGAATATTATGGTCAGCGTACTTTACAAACCTGGCAATGGAAGTGAAGTTATGGGTAACTTTTTTAGGTAAACCAGTTGTACCCGAAGTGAATAAAGTAATTTTCCAATTATCGTCGGTGTTTTTTAATTTATTTAATAGTTCGCTTTTGCAGTTAGGTAGTAGGGTTAACTCATTTTGCAGATGTTGATCGAATTGCTGATATTCTGTAAACCCTGTAAGACTAAGCAATTCATTTTGTGAAAAATCAGCATCAAGAAGGATGATTTCTCTACCAATTAGCATTGAAGTTATAATCTGTCTGAATATATCATAATAGCTTGTTGTGTATAGATATGGATTATATAAAGTTTGCTTATGTATGTCGTTAATAAGACCTTCCCATGATATAGATATATTGGCGATGCTGTCTTTGTAAAAAAGGTCCATTACTTTACTTTCAATTTTTCTAAAATTTCAAACACTGTGTTAACTATTCCTTCTTCAAAAATGTCAATATCGTATTCTGCTTCTATACGAACGGTTAATTCGGCCAAATCAAGTGAGTCAAATCCGATATCATTTCTAAGGTGCATTGTTGGGTTTAAAGAGGTAATCTTGTCCTTTTTAGCATTGTTTAGCACAGTGTTTATTATGTCTAATATTTTATTCTCCATCAGGTTTTCCATTTTTTTTGGTTTTGTTTTCAGTATTAAGCCTAAAGTTTCCACGTTAGTGGTATTTGTAGCAAAAATAGTTTTAATGGTTAGCAGAATGCGAACCTTTTTTTGCGCGGCAAGGTAAAAAAATTTACGCAACAAAAGTCTTCATCTTCAAATGATGGACAAAGATCACTTCTGGTTGCTTATGTGATAAGGAACTTCTGCAGTGCATATCTCGGCTGTAAAGGCCATGTAGCTTTCTTTGCAATATTAACTTTGGCTTCTTCGCGGCTATAAACTAAACCCTAAAAAACCAAACTGAACTTTGCTGCTAAAAGCAGTAGCGCATGTCATAAAAGAAAAGTAGGTAAGTATGTACATAAAAATTTGGCTTGAGATGAAAATAGAAAACAAAGATTTTGGTACCGGCATTTGCTTTTTATAGCATCATCGTTGCGTCGCAATCACTTCAACGGCAAACCAATGGGCAGCTTTTCTTAAGCAGTATAATGGAAAGGCGTTTCCGCTTTGTATTTTTCAATTTATGCTCATGCATCTGGTCAGCTTCATTTAATGAATGGGTGGTGAACAATTCTTTATCCTTTTCCCAATTAACTCCTGCTCGGTCAAATCTTCAATTCTTGCTACCGGGCTGCCTGCAGCATGGGTTACTGCTAATGTAATTTTATTAAATAAACGAGACCGCTTTAACTTGGTCTTATGATTCTTTGATTTACCCGAATTCCTATCATTTTTTAGGAGTCCCAGTACGGAAAACAGTAAAGTAAAGATGAATAAATATTATCCTGATTACAAATCATTTAAAAATGCTGATTACACTTTTTTCCTAACATTAAAGGACAGTAGATAAGAAATCTTTTAATTTTAAATTCAGATTTATTAAAGCAAGTAAGTATATATAAAAAAAGCAGGTGGTTTGTTTACCACCTGCTTTTTTTGTTGAAAGGTATTTTTTCTTATTTAGCTAACGATACCTTTTTGCTGATTACATTGTTATTAGTTACTAGCCTTATTATATATACACCATTCGATAAGCCATTATCGTTTAAAAGGAAGTTTCTTACCTGGCCTTTCTCCAATCTTCCTTTAAAAACCTGTCTTAAAGTTCTACCCTGCAAATCGGTTAGGGTTATGGTGGCATCACCTGTTTCCGTTGGGGTAATTTTTAAATTGGTTACCCTTTGAAACGGATTTGGATAAACAGCCACATCGGTTTTGCCTTCAGGTTTTGCTTCCTGGATAACAATCATTCCGCTATTGTTTGTATATGAAGGTCTGTTATTCGTTATTGGGTAAGGTGCCAGCCTGCTACCCAGTATAGGTGTTTCGGTAACGCCATTTGGCATATCCCATTTAACCGACACGTTATCACCACCCCCGCCATTCTTATGCAAAACTTCAACATAATAGCTTTGGCCAACCTGTAAATTAATAAGTGCCGATTTTTGGGTTGGGTATTTATCCCACTCGCGATATCCGGTCCAACCTATATAACCTGCAATTTTTACTTTGTTAGCAGGGTTGTCATTTGTGCTCAGATAAAGTTCTACTCCATCGTCGCCAGCCAGGTAAAATCTGTAATTTCCAGAAATAGGAGGGCATATATAACCTCTTATCCGTGCACCCATATTATCACCAGTATTTACAGTTTCAAAGGAATTTAATGTATGAATACTATTAGGTGCAGTGTTTAAAGGAATGTCGTTTACACTGGTACCAAATACATTATTCCATTGCTCACGGGTTATGCTACCGATATTAGAACATGGAGTAGTTGGTGAGCCTGCAGGATTAACTACAAAGCTCCGTTGAAACGGTGTTGCAGCATTGTAGCTTGCGTTGCCTGTCTGCATTGCCTCAACCACCACATTACCTGAATTGGTTAGGGTAATGGTATTGCCGGAAATAGTAGCCGGTCCGGAAACAATTCTGAAACTTACCGCTAAACCTGACGTTGCTGTAGCATTTACAGTAAATGCCGGATCACCAAATGTTTTTGACGACAAAGAAGCGAAGTTTATAGACTGGTTAATTTTTACATTGTTGTTTCCGAGGTAAGGTGATAAGCGATTACCAGGAATGGGCGTTTCCGTAACTCCATTAGGCATATCCCATTTAACGGATACGTTGTCTCCTCCACCTCCATTCTTATGAAGTACTTCAATATAATAACTGTTGCCGGTTTGTAAATTTATTAATGCTGATTTTTGTCCCGGATACTTATCCCACTCGCGGAAACCTGTCCATCCTGAATAACCTGCTATTTTAACCTTGTTGCCCGGGTCAGCATTGGTACTTAACCACAGTTCAACACCGTCATCACCAGCAATATAAAACCTGTAGTTTCCACTTAAAGGTGGGCAAACATACCCACGGATTCTTGCACCCATATTATCTCCGGTATTCTGGGTTTCAAGTTTTAAAATAGAACTGGTACTTGATGGTGTGGTGTTTACAGGGATATCGGAAACATCAATGCCAAAAACATTATTCCATTGCTCCCGAACAATACTTCCGGTTGTTGAACAAGGAGATGAAGTTCCCGGTGCAACAGAAAAGCTTTGCGTAACAGGTGGAGCAGCATTATAGGTTCCGTTTCCAGCCTGGTTTGCTTCAATAACAACATTTCCGCTTCCTGTTAATGTAATAGTTGATCCCGAAATCGTAGCGGGTCCTGAAATAACCTGGAATGATACCGGCAGGCCTGAAGATGCATTTCCACTGATAGTGAAAGGTGCATCGCCATAGGTTTTAGATGGAATAGGGTTAAAGGTTATTGTCTGGTTTGTTTTTGTTTGGGTAGCGTTAAAAGGAGACAAGCGATTGCCAGGTATTGGTGTTTCGGTAATTCCGTTTGGCATATCCCATTTAACAGATACATGATCACCTCCACCACCATTCTTATGCAGTACTTCTATATAGTAGCGTAAACCTGCTGTAAGATTAATAGCCGATGATTTTTGTGTAGGATATTTATTCCATTCTCTGAAACCTGTCCATCCTGTATAACCTGCAATTTTTACTTTTAGCGATGGATTGTCAGATGTGCTTAAATACAATTCAACACCATCATCCCCTGCAAGATAGAAAGAATAATTTCCTGAAATTGGAGGGCAGATATAACCCCTGATTCTGGCACCCATATTGTCGCCTGTATTCTGGGTTTCAAGCATTGTAAGCTGGCTAGAACTTGATGGCGCATTCTGAAGCGGGATATCACTTATTGAGGTACCAAACACATTATTCCATTGCTCCCTTAATATGCTACCTGTGGCACTACATGTTGATTGGTTTGGTGGTGTGTTTACTATAAAGCTTTGAGAAACATTTATTGCAGCATTATAATCTGCGTTTCCTGTCTGTAAAGCCTGTATTGTAACATTACCTGAATTGGTTAAGGTTACCGTATTGCCTGAAATTGTTGCAGGCCCCGATGTTACCTGAAAGGTAACCGGTAAGCCTGAAGATGCACTGGCACTTATATTAAATGGTGCATCACCATATGTTTTGGCTGGCAAACTATTAAAAGTAATAGTCTGGCTACTTTTTGCTATGGCGAAAGTTCTCGATACAGGTGTTGCAGGGGCATAAGTGGCATTACCTGCCTGCGTGGCTTCAATGGATACTGAGCCTGCTCCGGTTAATGTTACTGTATTACCAGTCAAAGTAGCAGGACCTGAAACTACCCTGAAAGCTACAGGAAGCCCGGATGAAGCTGTAGCAAATATGGTAAACGGCGCATTTCCAAAAGTTTTTGAAGCAATTACCGGGAAAGTAATGGTTTGAGCAGTGGTTCCTGCTACAATACTTTTGAGTAAAATAATTGAACTGTAAGGTGCAAGTGTAACGGAATTGCTATAAAACTGACCCTTTACATCAAAGTAATTGCTATTTAGTATAATGGTTTTTGGTACAGATGTAGGATTGATCTCAAAGAGAAGACTAGTTAGATCCGTTGGAATATTAGGTGTCTTTTTAGTATTGGCATCCTGACCACTCAATATTTTCCATCTATCCAGCGAATAAAACCTGTAATTAGCACCTCCGATTATTCCTCCATCAGGATAATCGAATAAAGAGGGTTGGTGGCTATAGCCTGCCGTATCTACATTTTGTGGTTCAGAAATGGGGCGGCAATAATAATTACTGTCAAGTGTGCCCCAGGTGCTTTCCTTATCGACAGCAGAAGGATTAGAAACCAGTGAAATTAACTGGTCGGATTTAGTTGCAAATAAAATATTATTCTTTAAAGTAAGATTGTTTATAGGATTGTTGTTTTCAACATAAAATATCTGTGCATAAGTATTATTAAAAAAGGTATTATTGCGTACCACAACATTTTCTACACTACTTAATTCTAAACCACTATTACTTATATTAGCTGAAGTATTGCTATCTATTAAAACATGGGTTGCCCCTCCATCTAAATAAATACCATGTACATTACCCGCTAAAGGGTTGTCTATTTCATCCTGGCTTCTACCGGCCCTGTCACCAATTCCATTAGTAACAATATTGCCTGTAATTTTCCTACCTCTTTTATTTTTTTCAGATGTCGTATAAATTCCTCCTCCATCTGATTTTATAACACAAAAACTATCAACAAAATTATTTTTAATGATAGTTGAATCACCTTCAAAACCAATTCCTATATAGCCTGAATTTTTAACGACATTATTTTCAATTATACTTTTTGAACCTACATGGCTAATGCCATAATATTGGCCATCACCAGGACTGCCCATACCCCTGATCATTCCAGTATTTCTGATTAAATTATTCTTAATGTTCCATTGTAAAGAGCCACTGGCAGTAATTGCATTATTGTTAGTGTTTGTAATGGTTGAATTTTTTATGGTAATATTATTAGTAATATTACTATTAACATAAAAAGCATCCACACCAGAAAGGCTGATTTCGCAATTATTAACTGTGATATTTGCAGCTCCATCCAGATTAAATGTTTTTGTGTTCGAACCTTTGAATTCTAAGTCATTAAAAATGATGTTGCTTTTACTTTCAACATCAATTAAATTTTCAATGGCCGACACCTTAACCTTTCCATTTGGTGGTAGTGAACTAAAATATACTTTTACTTTTTTAGTGGGAGCATCATACATCCAATCCCCATTTTCGGTTAAAGCATTTAAGTGGTTTTGAAAGAAAAAACCATATCCGTCCTGCGGAGCATAAGTAAAATTCGGATGTGCTGGTGAGGGTATTGGTGTATAGCTAACAACTGAAGAAGTTTGACTGGTTACCTTAGCCCGGTTAAAAATCCAGCCAAATGGCCGTATAACTACTTCACCACCAATAAATTTTGGGGCAGCAGAAATACCATTGCTTGATATTGAAGACGTACCCGAATGCGTACTAATTACCAGGTAACCTAAACCCTGAGTATTTAATTTGGGCCATCTGCCAATAGGTTGTAACGTATCCTGTACAGTAACCATATTTAAAGTAGGCATACAAGTTGAACAGGTAGTTTCATATTTATTACCTCCTAACGACACCCAGTTATTCATTTCCAAAAGCCCGGTGATAATAGGCTTTGCGCCTGTACCATAGGCTCCAATAGTAATAGGAAGAGAAGGGGTTCCAGAAGTTAAAAAGTTCATGGAACCATAAAACGTTTCACCTCTTTTAAATAGGATCACATCCCCAGGTAAAAAGTTAAACGAATGGCTGTTAAACTTATTTAAGGTTTTCCACGGAGTAATTATACTCTGGGCTTGCCATGTTGGCCTTGAATCATCCCCTGAAACCGAGGAGAAATAGTAAGTAGCTGCATGTACCTTAAATGTAATTAAAGCAAACAGGCCTAATAAAAATGTTTTCATTGATAAAAATTGTACGATGGGTGAGGAATATAATCAGTAAAAAAATATGTACTTCTAAGTATGTAAAATTCAATATTCAGCGAACTTTACTGGTATGAAAAAAATGATTTAAGATCTACTGGTTTTTTAAATTATTCAGTTTTTCTTTCGATTCATTTTTATGAAAACTTCGGGGTTATAAGTTCTTATAAATGAATAACTTAGAATATGAGGAAGGATGATGGATGTTAGATTTAGCTGGCATAACTTTTTAAAGAAGTCCAGAAAAGAATTGACGCCAAAAAAGTAATTATTTTTATATTATCAGCCAAATTAAAACAGGTTTCTTTTCGAAATTTCATTTTAATTTAATTTATCTTAAAAATTGTTAGCATTAAACGCATGCAACCTGTAAGTAAAATGCTATAATATTTTTATGACCCTAATTCTAAAAACAAATGTAATTGGGAAACCTGATAATAATTTATATTATTTTTTATATTGTTTATTACTTTAATCTGTATGATTTTAAATCCGAAAAATCTTTTTAAATCCATTATTAAAAGTATTCCAGGTTCCGAATATTTTATAAACTTTCATCAAAACAGCGGAGGTTCTACCCTAAGTGCGCGGTATTGTTATTCGGTGTGGATGCGACATTTATCATTAGGATGGCATCATGGATTAAAATCAGTGCCTCGAAAAATAGCCGAATTAGGCCCGGGTGATTCATTAGGTGTTGGAATTTGTGCTTTGATTTCCGGGGCAGAAACATATTTTGCCTTCGATGTAATTAAATACCAACCCGCACAGGTTAACATTAAAATATTTGATGAAGTGGTTTGTTTGTTTAAAACCAGGGCAGCCATTCCGGGTATCGATGAGTTTCCTAAATTAAAACCTTACCTGGAAGATTACTCTTTCCCTTCGCACATTTTTACGAACGATTTTCTGGAAAAGTTATTGAATGGGGAGCGGTTGGCCAACATTCGGCAGGCAATTGTTTCAATTTCTAAAAATGACGAAGCTGCCTCAACAATGATTTCCTACAAAATTCCCTGGAACAAGGGCTCTCTTGTAAACGGAGAAAAACTGGACATGATACTTTCGCAGGCGGTTTTACAACATGTAAACGAACTTGAATCAACATACGATGCAATGGCGGCCTGGCTAAGGCCCGGCGGTTTTATGTCGCACCAGCTTGATTTTACCTCTATGGGATCTTCCGATAAATTGCAGGGCCACTGGGAATATTCCGATATGGAATGGAAACTGGTAAAAGGAAGAATGAAATATTACATAAACCGCGAACCGTATTCTGCCCATCTTCATTTACATAAAAAGTACCATTTCAAAATTATTCACGAAAAAAAAATCACTACGCAAGTTCCTGCCAATCCTCAAACACTTGCCACCAGGTTTAAAACCTTATCGCCCGAAGATTTACAAACTACCGCTTTATTTATTCAATCAGTTAAACAGTAAAATATTCTTTCGTTTATATCTTGATTTATAAAATTCAGGGATAGTACAATACCAGCATTGGTTTTCATAGCACCATTGTTGCGTCGCAATCACTTCATCTATTGTACAACAGGCAACTGCAGTTTTCGGATTGTAATAATTGTTGCATTATTTATGATAATATTTTTTAAAGCTGCACAGATAAATAAAAGTACAAGAGTGCGACGCAACCGGCGCTGCATTATTATTTGCTGCCGGGTTCATAAAAATTTAAAAATCAAAATAAGCAGTGTTGTATAAAATTAGTTTTCTATTTTAATATTTATAATGGAGCATAATAATGAAAGCGATGCAAAAACATTTTAAATTGTAACAGATTGCTTCAGGTTTTAAATGATTTTAGTGGATTTGATGAAGCTTCAGCGTGTTCTATTAAAATATTGCAACAAATCTTAAACCCCATAAAACTGCATGCCTGCTATGAATAAATTATTTTGTAAAGTTTCTTTTTTGATTTTTTGTGTTTTATTTATTTCTGTTCCTGTTCTCAAAGCTCAAAATTCCCCGCTTTCAAAAGTGTTAACCTTATCCGGTCAAAAACAAGCGGCACGCGATATACCACAGGATAATGGAATTGCGGGTGTCTGGCAAAAATTACAAAAGCTGCAAACAACTGCAAGTGCCTTGCATACACAGGCGCATCCCGATGATGAGCATGCCGATTTACTTACGTATTTGGGCAGGGGAGTGGGTGCCCGAACCGCGTTACTTGCACTTAACCGTGGCGAAAGTGGAGGCAATGTTTTAGGTGTTGAATTTTTTGACCAGTTAGGTTTATTACGCACCGAGGAGTTTTTATTGGCCGCCAGTTACTATGGTTTGGACGACCTGTATTTTACCAAACTCGCCGATTATGGATTTTCGAAAAAAGTGGAAGAGGCTTATAAAAAATGGGACAGGCAAAAAGTTTTAGGTGAAATGGTGAGGGTAATTCGTATTAACCGTCCGCTTGTAATCATTTCGCGTTTTCATGGTTCGGAAAGAGATGGCCATGGCAACCACCAGGCAGCGGGCGAAATAAGCCAGGAAGCTTTTAGAGTTGCAGGCGATCCATCCGCTTTTCCTGAGCAAATAACCAAAGAAGGTTTGCGCCCCTGGCACCCATTAAAAATGTATCGTGGTGGGGTAAGGGTTAATGAACCTTATACAATTGAATTGAACACCAATGTGTACAGCCCGTGGCTGGGTGATACTTATAAAAACTTTTCATTGCTGGGTTATAGTTTTCATCGGTCCCAGTTTGGAGGCAATCGCAGAATAGTTACCGCACCTTCCAAACAATATTATGAGCGTTTACAAAGTCGTATAAATGGTAATGATAAAGAAACCAGTTTTTTTGATGGATTAGATACAACCATTAGCGGTATCTATAATTTAACCGGCGAACCCGCTCCACAGGAAATACTCCCATTACTTCAACAGGTAACAGCGGAAATTAACAATGCAGTAAAAGGATTTACTCCAGATAATACAGCTTCCATTCTGCCTTTTTTAACGAGTGGTTTGGCTAAAACCCGGGCTGCCCTGGCATTGGCATCCGGCACTCCGGAAGCCTATTTTTTATTACAAATTAAAGAACGCCAGTTTGAAGATGCCATAAACGAAGCTGCCGGTATTTTTTTACAGGCAGTAGCGGTACCTTCCGCAACAAAGGATAAGCGGGGTATGTATGAACCGGAGCCGGTTATGGGTTTGGCGGTACCGGGGCGGCAATTTAAAGTAGAAACGATATTGCTCAACAACAGTGCTGCAGTTATTGAGCCGCAATTAATAAAATTAGTTGCACCCGAGGGATGGGCAATCCAAAACAGCCCGGTGATTGCAGGGCCTTTAAAAATGAATGAGAAATCTGAAATGAATTTCACTGTTAACGTTCCGGAAAATGCCTCATTCAGTCAGCCATATTTTACCCGAAATTCAATTCAGGAAAACCAATATACCTTACGAGATCCGCAATTTGAAAACCTGCCTTGGAGTGCTCCGGTATTAAGGGTTTCAGCAAGCTTTTTAATCAACAATCAATTAATTCAAATGCAGGTGCCTGTTCAGGCACGACAATCCAACCAGCCATATGGATACGATAGTTATACCTTAAAAATAGCCCCTGCCATTGCGGTAAACTTATTTCCGGCAATGGGAGTAGTACCAAAATCGGGTACTCCCAAAACAATAAATACCAAGGTTGAGTTGGTAAACAATTTTGATAGTACCATACAAGGTGTACTAAAATTAAAAACCCCTGCCAACTGGAAAGTAATTCCGGCCAGCATTCCTTTTACATTTAAAAAGGCAGGCGAAAAAAGTTCCTTTTCCTTCCAGGTTACAATTCCCCGGGTTGAAGAAAAAACTTATACTGTTGAGGCAGTGGCAATGGCAAATGGTAAAAACTATAACCAGGGATATGAAGTGATCAGTCATAGAGATATTGACCAAAGTGTATTATACCACCCGGCTATAACAAATTATAAAGGTATTGATGTAAAGGTTGCACCCGGTTTAAACATTGGTTATGTTATGGGTGTAGGCGATGAAGTGCCGGCAGGTTTAAGGCAATTGGGTGCTAAGGTACAATTGCTAAATACCGGTGACCTTGCCGGTGGAAAATTAGTCCAGTTTGATGTAATAATTATAGGTACCCGTGCTTATGCTGTTCGGCAGGATTTAAATACTTATAACCAGCAGTTGCTTAATTATGCAAAAAATGGTGGTAACCTGGTAGTACTGTTTCAAACCCCGGAATTTGTACCCGATCGTATGGCTCCATACCCTGCAGTGTTGCCCGGCAATTCAGAAGAAGTATCAGAAGAAGATTCTCCTGTAACGATTTTAAACCCAAACCACAAAGTTTTAAACGTGCCCAATAAAATAACGCAGGCCGATTTTGATAACTGGGTTGAACAAAGAGGATCCAAGTTTTTCTCGAAGTGGGACCCGGCATATACACCCATAATCTCAACTCACGATAATGGACAGGAACCGCAACAGGGAGGTTGGTTAATGGCCAAATATGGTAAAGGTTATTATACCTATTGTGCTTATTCGTTTCATAGGCAAATGCCTTATGCAGTTGACGGGGCTTTTCGCATAATGGCCAATCTGATTTCGTATGGCAAAAAGTAAACACTTTTAAATTTTTGAATAATGGTAATTAAAGAAACTAAAAGCTTATTGCATTTAAAATTGAGAAATCTACAATAATAGGTTACAGCTTTTTGGTAAATATCGAAGCTATTTAATTTAAAGCATTTGTTATTTACCTGTCTTTTTTAATTTTTTAGTTCGATTCCCGAATTACCAATTGTGGTTAGAAGTAGTATCATCCTGGTGGTTTCTTTGTACACTGGTTAATGGATTATTGGTAAACCTTTTATAATAAGCTTTATCTTTTTGGCTTTGAATAGTGTAAAGGAAAAAAGACATATATGCAAAACAGCATACCTTATGCGATAACCTCTTTGCAGAGGTCAAAGCACGTGCAGCACTAATATAACAATGTATATTGGAGTAGAAAATGTGTCTTCCAATTGGATAAACATCACTAATAACTGCCTGACAAAAAATAATAGCACATGAAAGGAAGAATGGTTTTGAAGATTGAAAATAGTTTGTTTGCTGTAGAAAAACAATGTGAGAAACCTGGTAAAAATAATACGGCTTATTATAAAATAATTAGTTTTTTAGCCCTCTGTGCCCTGCTGTTTTTTACTGCAACCCTTGTTAATGCCCAATCAAACAAAATAAAAAATATACTCTTTATTTGTGTCGATGATTTAAGGCCAGAGTTAAGGTCTTTTGGTAAATCGTATATAATTTCTCCCAATATTGATCGGTTGGCGGCTTCAGGACGGGCTTTTACCAATCAATATGTAAATGCACCCAGTTGCGGTCCCTCGCGTTGCGCCTTGTTAACCGGGTGTTATGGACCTTACGGTAACGAGGCGTTGTTTGCGAGAGCAAAAACCGTTTTAAAAAACCCGGGAAAGGTGAATCCTTCCATGCCCGAATGGTTTAAAAAGTATGGTTACACCACTGTTTCGGTAGGCAAAGTATCTCATCAGCCGGGCGGCTGGGGAGGAGAGGATTGGAACGACTCATTAGTGCTTGAAATGCCAAACGCCTGGCACCGCAGCTTAATGCCAATAGGTAAGTGGCAGCACCCACGAGGAGCCATGCATGGGTTGGCGTATGGGCAAATTCGCACCAATCCGTCTAAGATGGATGTTTATGAATCTGCACCAGGCCCCGACAGTATTTATCCTGATGGCTTAATAGTAAATGAAGCTATTAATCAATTGGATTTGCTGGCATCCGAAAAAGAACAACCTTTTTTTTTAATGGTGGGTTTATTAAAACCGCACCTGCCATTTGGTGCACCCCAAAAATATCTTGATCTGTATAAGAACGTTCAGTTGCCGCCAATACCCGCTCCGCTTAAACCTGCAGGCATTAGCACCTGGTTTAATTCGGGGGAGTTTATGGGTTACAACAGGTGGGGAAAAGATCCGCGAAAAGATTCGGCTTTTGCAACGGATGTCCGTCTCCATTACGCGGCATGTGTCAGTTATGCCGATGCCCAGGTGGGGCGAATACTCAAAAAACTAAAGGAAACAGGAGCCGATAAAAATACCATCATTGTGTTGTGGGGCGATCATGGCTGGAATTTAGGCGAACATAATATTTGGGGGAAACACAATCTCTTTGATGTTGCTCTTCGCTCGCCTTTAATCATCAGCTATCCCGGCCTTAAACAACCAGGCAAAAGTGCCAAAGCCGTGGTTGAAACGGTCGATATTTTTCCAACACTTTGCGATCTTACAAAAGTGGTTAAGCCCGATTTTATCCACGGTGTTTCTTTAATGCCCATGTTAAATAATTCAAATGCGGTTGGTCACGCTGCAATTGCATATATCGCAAATGCGAATACCCTTGTTACAAAAACACATCGACTGATTGAACACGATAATGGCGGCATTGAATTGTACGATCATAGGTCTGATAAAAACGAAATGCTTAACATAGCGGATCGTTATCCCGAAATAGTAAATGAAATGAAAAAAATATTAGATAAAAGAATTGCATTGCGAAAGGTGTATGATTAAACATTACCCGGTTTAATCAATCAGAGGTCATCTGTCTTTGCTATTTTTTGGCAGT
>JBBSJX010000014.1:0-21526 GCA_038256825.1 Chitinophagales bacterium | reverse complement strand
TTACTTTAACCGCTCCGTCTTTAACCTTTAAAGTTACTTCGTCTGTTTTTACTTTGTACTTGTCATCCTTAAATTTTTCTTTTACACCATCCTGTTTAATTTTTACATTTCCTAAACTATCATCATACTTAATTTTTGTATCGCCATATTTAATTTTAATATCTCCATCTTCGTCAAACCTTACTTTAGCCCTATTTACGTTGAACTTTCCATCATCCATTTTTAATAAGGCATTGTTAACCCTACGCCCACCCATATCAAATGTATCGCTAAATTTTATCCATTGAAAATAAAAATTGTACCATAATAAAATGCACACTTATAGCTGCTATAAAAAACTACAGTACAAGTGAGTGACACAACAAAAGCTGAGTAAAAAATTAATGCCGGAACCATAAAAAATAAAAGTATTAAACCTTATTATTTCCATAATTGTTGAAGGGATATGCCGGCAAAATAATTTCGACCGGCGGCTGCGTTATAATAGCGGCCGCCAAAACCATTAATGTCGTTGCCCAAATTGTACTTAACATCAAACAGGTTTTCTACACCGGTAAAAAACTCAAGGTTAAACTTTTTAAAAGCATGTTTATAACCAGCCCGTGCACTCATTAGATTATATGAATGGGCATAAGCAGTATTGGCATCGTTAAGAGGAATGGCATCAGTATAATTGTATGTAATGTTGATGTACATTCCTTTTGTGGCATATAAATCCAGCCCTGCTGTTAACGATTGCGGCGCTACGCTTGGTAAACTATTTCCTGAAAAATCGCTTGTTATCTGTTTAAAATTATTATACCTAAAGCGATACCAGTTGTGTGTTAACCAAATTTTGGAAGCGGATGTAATATGGCGGCTGTTTGTTGCTAACCTGTAGCTTACAAAAGTTTCCAATCCTTGTTGTTTGGTGGAGCCGGCATTCATAAAAAAATCGCCGCCTAATGCATCTCTGCGCTGAACAATGGCGTTTTGCAACTGGTAATAAAATGCATTTACATCGTAGGAAAGTCTGCCATAACCTGCTGTACCCCGCAAGCCTAGTTCATAGTTGTTTCCTTTCTCAGCATTTAAATTGTTATTAATGGCGCTACCCGAAGGTGAAAGCTCGCTAACTGTTGGCGGTGAAAATCCTTTTGAAAAGCTTGCATAAACCGAAAGGTTACTGGTTACTTTATTGAGTACGGCAATGCGCGGCGCCAGCTCGTTGTTGTAATTGCGGTTAAAAAAAGTTACCGGCCGGTTGGTGGTGCGGGTTAAATTAACCCGTATATCGTTTATACTTAAGCCACCAGTAAAAACCCAATTATTAAACTGCCACGATAGTTGAGTAAAAAGGAAAAACTGGCTGTTATTAATTTCGTCGTTGGTTACTAATGAGTCGGGGTTGCCGCTTTTATTATTAAAAACCTGCACCGTGTTATTTGCTTTTTGATACTCGGCTCCTAAATGCCAAGTTACCGCTGACCGGTTAACTTGTTTTGATTGGTATTGTATTACCGAGCGACCGCCAAAATGAGGTTCAGCATTACGGCCATAATTACGGATAGCGGGATTTTTTTGCTCGGCATAAGCACCATACATACTGGTTGTATTTTGCCAGTAATCGTTAAATACCTGTTTATAGCTGGCACCTGCTAAAAAAGTTTTTAAATAAATGGCTGCTTTATTTTCCTGGGAGCCGGGCGCTGTGCCCACACGAGGGCGTGCGCTTTTTGGATTAGCAGTATACTCTGCTAAATTGAGTGCTCCTGGTGTTTGATAGTATAAATTACCATATAGTAAATGACCGGTCAACTCGTTGTTTTTAAGTTTTATATTGGCATCCCACGAAAATACCTGGCGCTTCATGTTGGTATGATTGCGGTAACCATCGCTGGTTTGATGCTGGTAGTTTATTGAGCTAAAAGCCTCATCGTTACCGGTACTAATATTTATATTGGTATTGCTCAATTGAAAGCTGCCAAAAGTTTGGTCGAGTTTTATGCCCGGCATTTTATTGGTGGCCTGGCTTTCCAGTAGCATAACACCACCGGTACCCGCACCGTACAGGCTGCTACCGGGTCCTTTAATCACTTCAATGGTTTCAACATTGTAAAAACCCAACTGGTTTAAATAGGTGTTACCACCGGGATCGGTAAGCGGAATGCCATTGTAATAAATTTTTACGTTTCGTACGCCAAAGGGTGATCGTAACGAACTACCCCTTATGTTTAAACGATAACTACCGGGAGAACGCTCTTCCATTTTTACACCGGGCAAAGCGTTTAATGCAGGCAACAGGTTGGTATTATTAAAGCGGTTTAACTCATTCTTTCCTACGATGCTGATAGCAATGGGAACTTCCTGCAGACGTTTATTTTGTTCAAAGGCTTTAACGAGCACTTCAAAGGGGGTGATCGATTTTAAACTGTCTTCTTTTTGTTGTGCACTTCCATTTAAAACTATTCCAACAAACAGGAGAAAAAACAAGAGTTTGACCATTCAATAATTATTAACCGAAGTATGAAAATTAAAATAAAAATTAAGTACTATTGAAACGTGTAGATAATAATTATACCAGGCAGTAATTATAACCTTCCACCCGGATTATTGTTTAATGAAAGATCAATAGCATTGGTAAGGTACAAGTGTGCGACGCAAGTAAAGTTGCCTGAAGTTCCCATGCCGGAAACCAAAAACTAATTACAAAGATTGAAACACATTGTGTAAAGGCATCAATCAAAAAGCTTATGAATGATGGCATATTGCAGCAGCACAATCATTTTTACATCCTGTATTTTACCCTCATTTAGCAAGGCGATTGCTTCATCAAAGGGCATTTCAATTACCTCCACCTCTTCCTGCTCCTGCTCCAATCCGCCTCCTGAGGATTTTTTTTGGCCATCGTTATATTCTGCAATAAAATAATACAGCTTTTCGCTTAGCGAACCGGCAGAACTATATGCTACATAAACCTGTTGCACTTGGGTAATGTGGTAGCCCGTCTCCTCTTCAATTTCACGAATAATCACTTCTCTCGGTTCGCCGCCTTCCAATAAACCGGCACAAGTTTCCAGCAACATTCCCGATGGTTCCTTATCCATATAAACCACCACCCTGAATTGCCTTACAAAAATGAGGGTGCGTTTTTGTTTATTATACAGCAAAACAGTAACGGCATCTCCATGATCAAAAACTTCGCGATGATGCCGCTCCCAACTTCCATTCATTTTTTGTTTACTGAAGGTAATGGTCCGAAGCAGGTATTTTTCGTGCGATAAGGTTCTTATATCTTCCAGTTTCACTTTTTGGTTCATAACCAGATAGTACTTTATTATTAATCAAAGGCTGTTATAAAAAGTCATCTGAATAGCGGTAAGCTTTTATCAGGGCATCTTCTCCTTCTTTACCTGCAATTGAATTGCCATGCTCCATTCCCAAAACACCTTTATATCCTTTGTTATAAATGTGCTTGAAAATATTTTTATAGTTCATCTCACCGGTAGTAGGTTCTTTTCGTCCGGGGTTGTCGCCAATTTGCAGGTAACCAATTTCATCCCAGGTTTTGTCGAGGTTGTTTATAATATTTCCTTCGTTACGTTGCATGTGGTACATATCAAATAAAAACTTACACGCCGGGCTATTAACCGCTTTGCAAATCATAAAAGTCTGGTCGGAGTTACGGAGAAAAAGATCGGGGTTATCGCTTAAGGCTTCCAATACCATAACCATGTTATGGGGTTCCAGAATTTCAGCGCCCTTTTTTAAAGCGTTTATCACATTGGCAGTTTGATAGTCGTGCGACAGACTTCTTTCAAAATTGCCGGGAACAACGGTCATATCTTTTGCATTGCAACGTTTGGCAACTTCCACTGCTTGTTTACAATCTTTAATCATCAGGTCAGTCCATTCCTGCTTACCTGTAGTCAGCGAAGTTTTCCAATGCCAGTTATCGCTGGTAATTACAAAAACACCCATGGTCATACCCAGCTTAGCCAGTGTTTCACCAATTTTTTTCTGCTGCTCCACAGGGCGTTTCATCATCCCATTATCTTCAATGGATCTAAAACCCATACTATGGGCAAACTTAATCTGGTCAATAAAATCGGCACCTGCATGGTTTTTAAACATACCATCGTGAAAACCGTAATTGAGATTAAAAGTTTGGGAATCCGCAGTAAGTACTGCCGGCTTTTTACCAGCCTTCGCAAATGAAGCTGTCAATAATCCTCCACCTGCCAGTAAGGCTTGTTGCATGAATTTTCTACGTTGCATAATTAAGTATTGATTTAAACAATAAATGTAACATCATTCAATTATAAATGACAACATAAATTATACAATGCAAAATCGTTTATACATCAGGCAAAATAGTATCAAAAAAAGGGGATGGAGCAAGGTATATTAATGCTATTTAACAGCCGTTGCAGCTTGACCGATTTTCGGCGGTTCGCACATTTGTACGGCAAACCAACACGCAACAATAAAAAAGCAGTTGGGAAAGAAAGGCTACAATAATAAAAAACCGGTAATTAGAGCAGCTAGCTCTAATTACCGGCAAATAAATAATGGATCTGGTTAGTATACCAACCTTCCTAAGTAAAACAGGTTATTAAAACCTTCTTAACGACGTTGCTGTACGCATGCTTTTACGGCATTTCCATAAATCTGTGAGGCCAAAACTTTTATGCTTTAATACATTTTCGGGCCTGTAATCCGTTGCCAAAGTTTCTTTTACTTCTGTTACTAATTGTCTTAAATTTTCCCTGTCTATTTGCACAATAGCGGGCATTACATTACTGTTCATCCTGTTGTTTTTTTTTAATAATTGCAAGGCAGTGCAAAAAAAGCAAATCGATATTAAAGATTCATATGGGGCTTGGAATACGCATAAAACGAAGCTCATTTTCGTTTCGGGGTGCAAATGTATGGCGGGAATCGTTACCAATATCTTTCTTTGTACAAGAATTAACATATTAATTTTTAAAACTGGAAAACAAACACAAAATGTTTTGAGTAATTTTTGAAATTAATTTAATCTCAGGAGGTTAATGACCTTAATCCATTTTTAGAACCATTTAATAGTTAGGCAATTGTATTATTTCATTTCAGGAAAATTATTTAAATATTATTATCGAAATTTTATCTATGGGTTAAGCAAATTCAACTAATTACCTTTAATCGTTTTAACTGGTAACTCAACATCTTATATAGTTTATTTTACGCGTTATAATATTATTTACAGGTAAAAGTGCAACAGTTTGTAAATTGCCACTTTAAGCAAAAATTTGATTTAATAAAGATTACAACCATTGTATGAAAAGAGTAGTTATTACCGGCCTTGGTGCTATTACCCCTTTAGGTAATTCGGTAAACGAATTTTGGGAAAATGTTTTAGCAGGAAAAAGCGGTGCCGGCCCTATAACTAAGTTTGATTGTTCAAAATTTAAAACAAAGTTTGCCTGCGAAGTCAAAAATTTTAATGCAGAAGATTACATAGAGAAAAAGGAAATAAAGAAATACGATTTATATACTCAATATGCTATTGCAGCTAGCCAGCAGGCAATACAAGACGCAGGTTTAGATTTTGCTAATATGTCAGAAACCGATCGTTTTGAGGTTGGGGTTATTTGGGCGTCAGGAAATGGTGGGATCAGTACCTTTGAGGAGCAACTAAAAGAATTTAACGCCGGGGATCGTACCCCAAGGTTTAATCCTTATTTTATTCCCAAAATGATTGTTGATATTGCTGCCGGAGCAATCTCTATCCGCCATAAATTACACGGACCCAATTATTGCACTGTTTCAGCCTGCGCATCTTCCAATACGGCAATAATAAATGCTTTTGATACCATCAGGTTGGGTAAAGCAAACATAATGATAGCAGGGGGATCTGAAGCTGCAATCACAGAAGCTTCCGTTGGTGGATTTAATGCAGCCCAGGCATTGTCAAAAAGCAACGACATGCCCGAAAAAGCTTCGCGCCCTTTTGATAAAGACCGCAATGGTTTTGTTATGGGCGAAGGTGCCGGAGCTTTAATTTTAGAAGAATATGAATATGCTGTTAAGCGTGGTGCAACTATATACGCCGAAATGGTAGGGGGAGGAATGGCGGGTGATGCCTATCATCTTACCGGAACCCCTCCGGATGGATTAGGGGCATACCTGGGCATGGCTAAAGCAATGAGTGATGCCCATATTACAGCAGATAAAATTGATTATATTAATGCCCACGCCACCTCAACAGGTTTGGGCGATATAAGCGAACTCAATGGTGTTAAAAGAATTTTTGATGGCTTGCCTGTAGCTATAAGTGGCACCAAATCCATGACAGGTCACCTTTTGGGTGCTGCCGGTGCAATTGAAAGTATTATTAGCATCCTTGCTGTAAAACACGACATCATCCCAGGCACCATAAATACTGAAAATTTAGATGAAAACATACCCGCCGGTTTAAATATTGTTTTAGGAAAACCTATTAAAAAAACAGTAAACTATGTTTTAAACAACACCTTTGGTTTTGGTGGCCATACTGCCAGTTCAATATTTAAAAAATACACCGCCGAATAAAATTCTACAATTTTACGAAGGGGCAAAAAGATATTATCATAGCTTTTTGCCCCTTTTTATTATCTCTATAGTTTCTTCAAAGTACCCCAACAACCATCCCAAAAAACAACAAATCCTGATAACGGCTTGGTTCAACAAAATATCCTTATAACCCAGCTTAATGAGTTTCCATAAATAGGTTCAATTTTTAAAGTGTCTACAATTTTTCTTTAGATTTATAACAAGAAAAAATTTTGCTATTGGTTGGAATCATTATTGAAGTGCAATATAAAAATGAAATAATTTTATCCATCTTTAAAGTAATTAGTACAAAACCGTTTATAAACAATTTTGTGTATGAAAACTTTCAGGAATATTGTTATTGCAGAAGACGACCAGGACGATTTTTGCTTTTTATCGGACGCGCTCCACGAAATTAATTCAGAATTTATAATCCGTCAGGCCACTAATGGTTTGCAGGTTATGGGATACCTAAAGGCTGCAGAAGTTCCTGACATTATTTTTCTTGATTTAAATATGCCTATTCGCAATGGCATTGCCACCCTGCAATTAATCAAGGCCATACCGGGGTTCCGCAACATACCTATAGTTATTTATACAACCTCAACCTATAATAAAGCAATTGATGATGCTTACAATAATGAAGCGCATTATTTTATTGTAAAGCCGGTTTCACAAATCGTTTTATACAACCAGCTTTTATATGTTTTCAACTTATTGTTAAACAATAAAAAGCGCCCGGCTAAAGAGCATTTTGTTATTGATTTAAAAGAGGAAAAAAAAGAAGGCTTATCCTAACATCCAGCTCATTATTTCACCAAAATATCTACTCCGGTAACAGGGAAATTCTTTCTTGTATTACTTACTTCAATTACCTCAATTCTCCAACCAAAGCAATTTTATTTGGATTTTTTAATTGTAGGTGCAATTTTTATTAAAACCAAATATTTGCATATAAATCTGAATGATTGAAACTATAAAGTTCAAGTTCTAGCCCCGATTGAAGTGGAAAGCCCGCAACAAGCGAAGCGAAGTGAGGACTTGAAACGGAAAGCGGGACCAAAGTTTAATTGAAACAATAATGCCTGGCTACAAATAATTAAAACATAAAACCATATTCAAGTAGTTCACCTTTAATACCATTATTAAAAAATGCGGTAAACTTTAGGCAGGCTATTTAAGAAAATTAAATGAAAGATGTAAATTTCTTTATCCACTTTAAAATTTCAAATCCTTGATAACGAATTGAAGAATGATAAATAATTTTCTTTCCTTTACACTCTAAATAACCTCATGATGGAAGCCATCAATATTACTTCTCCTAACTTTTCGGCTATACAAAAACCGGCAGGTTTAACGCCAAAGGAATTAGTAAGAAAGCATATTGCAGACCCAACGCACAAGATTACTGAAGAAGAATTTGACAAATTAATAGTTGGGGTATTTGCTAATGATCCATTGGCAAAAGCTGAAGAAAGCAACCGGCATTAGCCCGTGATAAATTTTAAAATTTAATCTGCTACTTCATTTGTAGTTGTCACTGCTACCACTAATTTTTTCTACCCAAAGTTGAATAATTAGTGCTGCCTGTAATTTTCACAAACGCTATAACAGCGTAAAAATGATTGTACAAATCATTATTATGTACCCAACAGAGGATCATTCAGCAACTTTAGTTGCGTCGCACACTTGTACACCAAATCTGTAAGCAGCTCCAGGTTTTTATAGTTTTACTTCCATGCATTTTATCAATATTTAATTGATTTAGTTTGAGCCGCTCAGAACTGATAAAAGTTTGAAACCACCAGTAAAAAAACATTTAAACAACGTATATCTACTCTTGTTTTTAACATTACATATGGCTAAATTGAAGTGTTAATTTTTTCCTAAAAAAACACTCAATTAATTAAAATGAAAAAGATTTTTACGCTACTGGTTGCAGTTATTAGTGTATCTATTTACACTTCAGCCCAGGTATCTATTATTAAATCAGAAAACGGGAGGGATGGTATGTACCCTGCCTATATTGAATTTGCAAATAATGCCGCACCTCCCCACACAAAAGGAACCGTTTTTTTACAAGGTCCGGGTTTTCAACGCACACCCAATAACCCAATATTGGTTAAAACAGAATTCGATAATAAAGGTGGTGAACATTACAGGTATCAGCAAACCATTAATAACGTTCCCATTGAAGGTGCCATTTATATTTCGCATGTTTATAACGGCAAAATATTAAGCCAAAATGGTAAATGGGTTAAAATATTACCTACCGATTTGGCTACCTCTGCCGCCATAAGTAAAGATGCCGCCATTGGTGCAGCCATGACCGACTTTGGTGCATCAAAATACAAATGGCAATTAAAAGGGGAAGAAGCATTTTTGAAAAAAGAAACCAATGATGTAGCAGCTACTTTTTACCCCGATGCCAGCCTGGTTTATTACACAGGAGAAGAAGACATAATACCCGAAAAAATGAAACTGGCATATAAGCTGGATGTTTATGCACAGGAACCTGTTGGCAGAAGAATCTATTTTATAGATGCCACAACCGGGCAGGTATTAGGAAAACGCGAATTAATACATACTACAGATGCAACAGGTTCCGCAGTAACAGCCTACAGCGGCACCCAAACCATTACAACCGATCTTTATAATGGCTCCTATCGTTTGCGTGGAATTGGCGGCAGAGGCAATGGCGTACAAACGTACAATATGAAAAAAGGGACCAACTACAATGCTGCAGTTGATTTTACCGATGCCGACAACACCTGGAATAATGTGAATGCCAATTTAGATCAGTATGCAGCAGATGCCCATTGGGGTGCCGAAAAAACATATGATTATTTTAAATCAAAATATGACAGAAACAGTATTGATGGCAATGGCTTTACTTTAAAAAGTTATGTGCATTACAGCACCAATTATTTTAATGCTTATTGGGATGGCAGCAGGATGACCTATGGTGATGGTAGCGCCACCGATAATTATAAACCCTTAACAGCTATTGATGTGGCTGGTCACGAAATTACCCATGGTTTAACCACCTTTACCGCTAACCTGAATTATAGCTACGAAAGCGGCGCTATGAACGAAGGCTTCAGTGACATTTTTGGAACCGCCATTGAAGCATTTGCCCGCCCTACTCAAAACGATTGGCTCATTGGTGCCGACTTTTATACTTTAAGATCTATGAGCAATCCCAATGCTTATGGCGACCCCGACACCTACAAGGGTACAAACTGGTATGCCGGTTCAGGCGATAATGGTGGTGTACATACTAACAGTGGGGTTTTAAACTATTGGTTTTATCTTTTATCGGCCGGAGGAAGCGGCACCAACGATTTGGGAACAGCATTTAATGTTTCCGGATTAGGAATTGATAACGCCGCGGCCATTGCTTACCGTACTTTGACGGTTTATTTAATCTCCACTTCTAATTATGCAAATTGCAGAACCTTTTCAATAAAAGCTGCTGAAGATTTGTTTGGAGTGGGTTCAAATGCCGCAATTCAAACCACTAATGCCTGGAATGCAGTTGGTGTGGGCGTAGCAGCACCTCCTCCGGTAACTTGTGCTGATGCTTACGAAGCAAACGAAACAAGAACCACATCCAAATCCATTGCAACCAATACCGATATTAGTGCTAAGATTGGTACCAGTAGCGACAAAGATTGGTTCAAATTTACAACTACCACTGCTGCACCAAATGTAAAAGTTACCTTAACCAACCTGCCTTACGATTATGATCTTCGTTTGTACAATAGTGCCGGAAGCCAATTGCGCATTTCGCAAAATGGAGGCATTACCAGCGAAACAGCTACCTATAACACTTCGGCGGCCGGTACTTACTATGTACAGGTTTATGGGTATGGCGGTGCTAACAGCAATTCAATTTGCTATCTTCTTCGCGCAAACACATCAGGTACACGCTTCCTTGGTGAGGCCACTGATGCAGGTATTACTTCCATTAAGGACCTTGTAAATAGTAACAGTCTCTCAGTATTTCCAAACCCGGCAAAAAACCTGGTTAACTTCAATTTATCGTCCGATGTGGACACGCAAAAAGAAGTAATCGTATTAGACCTGATGGGTAGGATGGTTCTAAAACAGAAATATGCCATTCAAAAAGGTAATAACACCATCAAAATAAATTTACCCAGACTGGCGCCGGGTATTTACTTTATAAAAATTGACAGCAACAAATTGCAAAGGTTTGAAGTAACGAAATAGATTGTTTGGATTTATAATAAAAAAGGCTTCCAAAACGGAAGCCTTTTTTATTACAGTTCAATGAAAATGTGGATATCAGCGGTTGTGTTTCATAGCATCATCGTTGTAGCTTGACCGACCTTTGGCGGTTCACTCACTTGTACTTTACATCAATATTCTACACACTTAAATTGTTTTTTCTTTCCTTTCAATTTACTATCAAAACTTAAAATTAACTATACCACGTTACGCTCTTAATACTATTAATCAAACGTGGATAAACCTGGCGCAACACTTCATTAAACAAATTATTACGCGTTGGGTCGCGAAAGTTTGAATTATTAACCAAAGCCCAGTCGTACGAACTTAATGCCCGGCTATCGCCGCGGTAAGTTGCGTATTCTTCTCTCCAGTTATAACCGCCGGGGTATGTTTCGTACAACAACGTTCTATTAGTTTGAGGATCTGTTATTCTGCATGTAAGTGTTCCCCGTGCCTGCACCGACTTTTGAGTTATATATAACGTTGCATAAACAGTAGTATAAACTGGTTTTTTATCTGCATTTACACCGGTTTGTATTTGCCTTGAAACCTGCCGGCTAAACGATTGCTGGGTAGGCATGGGCATAAATAATTCATTCCAATCTAAGTCAACCACTCTATCCGGGTAAACCTGGTTGCTATAAGCTTCACGGTCGGTATAAACTTTAATGTTACCGCTATTACCTAACTGGTACCGCAAATCGTTTGTAAGCTGGTACTGCACATAATCATTACTTAAACCCCAATAATTATACGATTGGGCATAATAGTTAACGGGATTAATTACAATAGATAAAATGCTTTTCTCTTTTGCCGTATTCATAAGGCTGGTAACATCCTTATACCCTGGCACAAGCTGGTTTGTTCTTTTAAACAGGTTATAAGCCTGCATGGCCGAATTCCTGTTATCGTTACGAAGGTAGGCAGTAGCTCTATCGTATAAACTAGCAGCAGCATTCTCTTTTGCCATTCGATATTCTTCATCGTATCGCTGGTATTTTACAAGCTTAGCTGCAGAAGGAACCTGTATAACTGCATCGTACAATTTATTCAGTTGCGCATATTCGTTCATAATACGCTCCCATTTATCTGGCTGGTTACCGGCTTCGTATTGGGCTATACCTACAGTATGCCTGTTTACTGCATTAGCATACGATAGGGTAAATTGTTCCTGTAAAGCTTTATCGTTGGGCGTTTTGGCAAGCTGGTTGCTTTTATCAAAAAAAACTTTATCCTCAGCAGGTGCTTTCGACAATGAATTTATTCCGCCGCAGGAACTGAATAAGAGTAGTGATCCGAGGATCAGTAGATACCAATTTTTCATTTCTTCATTATTTTATGGTGAACCAGTTTAACCAACATTCCCTGTTAGGTATCCTGGAATTTTGTTTACCTAAATAAAGTCAAAATTTGTACCGTTTATTGGAAAAAATTTGTTAAGGATAAGACGTTAAAAATCATTGATTTCAGACTAAATTAACCTGAATTTTTATGGAATTTTTTTCCTCAAAAATTCAGGCTTTAAAAAGGTCAAAATCCTATGGAATAATTAATGCATTGCTTCAGCAAGGTCCATTTTTTTGTTTTTGTTTCCCTTAACCAAAAGCACAAAGGGAACACAAATTAAAAACATAACACCGAGGTATAAAAAAGCATCCATATACGATAAAACTGCGGCTTGCTTTGCTACTATATAATCCATGGATTTATACCCGGCCTTTAACGCCTGGTCGTCTGTCAAACCTTTCGACATAAAATTATGCTACATACCTGCGATTCGTTGTTGCACATCAGGATCGTTAATATTGAGCTTAGACACTAAATCGCTGCGATGCACCATATTTTGCCGCGATAGAAAGGTGGTTATTACGGCAACTCCAAACGAGCCGCCCAATTTGTCGCATCATACCTGTAAAAGCAGCCCCCTGCCCTATTTCCTGGCCTTTAAGTGTGCTTAAGGCAAGGGTTGTTTTGGGAATAAACAGAAGCCCCATCCCTACCCCTCTAACAATCAACTCCCAAATGCTGGTTACATTACCACACAAAAATGAAAAAATGGTAAAGATGATAATGGAGGCCGCAAAATAATTACGACGGCCAAACTGCTGGCTCACCAACTGGTCATAGGAACGATAATAACATTACCAATAGCGTATGCGGTAATTACCCAACCAACTTAGGTTTAAGTAGCGCCCAGGTTGCCACGCATTTCGTTTAAGGCTACGTTAACAATGGTTGTGTCCACAATTTTGAGCAGGGCACAGAGAATGGCTGTGATCGTGATGATTTCTCGCCGCGAACCGTATGTAACCAATGAATTTTGTTGTTGCATTTTACTTTAAATCAAGCTGGTGCAGTAAGGGAATTTTTGTGCTGATTAGTATTGTTGCCGTACAGGTGTGCGACGCAACAAAAGCATAATAGAAACACTGACCGCCGGGCCAAAAAAAATATTAAACCACTAAAACTTTCTGAAAATCAGAATAAGGTTATATTAATCAAGGTGCACATCAACACTCACGTTTAAACCGGCACGAAGATTTTTTAGCAGGGTGTCGTTCTGCTCGCTAAAATCAATTTTTACCGGCAGGCGAAAATGAAGACAGGGTACCTACAAATTCGTGGTAATATAAAATGAATATTTATGGGAATTGAGCAACATCTGCTTCCAACAAATCAGTAGTATTGGCTAAAGCATTATCGTATTTGTTTTTTACAATCTTATAGTTTTCCTGTGCCTGGGTTACCGCTTTATGGTATTCGTTTAACAACCCGGTAATAATGGGGTTTTTATCCATCATTTGCCCGCAAATCAAAAGCAGATAAAATTGCTGACGCTAGTCTACCCTGTTTATATAATCGTCAATCAAAATTTCCAGTTTCTTAAAAGGCGAAAAAGCATCGTTATGTAATAAATCTTCTACTTTTTCAGTAAGGTTACCCATACGCATTTCAAAAATGGCCTGCTTCAGTTTTTCCTTCGATCAAAAATAGTAAGAGATCATTGCGATATTTATTCCTGCATCTTCTGCTATATCCCTAACCACCGTGCCATCGCATCCTTTATTACTAAAAAGCTTTTCAGCAGCAATAATGATCTGTATTTGTTTATCGCTAAAATTCATATTGCTCATTTATAGCACAAAAAAAATATTTGTGACCCACCTCTTTACCTATTGGCAACATTCTTGCGTCGCACTCTTGTACTTTTTAAACAATACTGAACGATTGCATCAAAATTCCCAAATAAAGGATTATTGAGAATAATGATTTAAAGATGGATTTATTTTAAACGATAGAAAATTTATAAACTCATAACCCTTTCAATCGTCCAGTATAAAGCAGTTAATCCAATAATAATTGATAAGGGATACACAATTTTTTTTCGGTAATTCAAACGTTTACCAAAGGGGATTACCAGTAAAACAAACACGGCTGTAATTACAGCAATTTGTCCTAATTCAACACCTATATTAAAAGAAAGAATAGAAGTGAAAAATTTATTACGGGGTAGCCCTATTTCATTTAGCGAACTGGCAAACCCCATCCCGTGAATTAAACCAAAGCCAAAAACCAATGCAATGCGCCAGGGTTTAAGTTCTTTTAATAGAAGGTTTTCAACTGCAACAAATAAAATTGATAAAGCTATAATAGGCTCCACCACAGCGCTGGGCGCAACTATTAAATTCTTCATGCTCAAAGCAAGGGTAATTGAATGTGCCACTGTAAAGGCCGTTGCCTGCCAAAGAATTACTTTAAACCGGGTACTTAAAAGGCAGAGCCCTACTACGAATAATATATGATCGAAACCCTCGGGAATTATGTGGGTAAAACCCAATTGAAGGTAAAACCAAATTACATGCTGGGTAGGTGCTTTTTCCAGCACATAATTTATAGTATGGCCAAAACTTACATTGGAAAAAACCAATAAAAATAAAGTTGACAAAGCAACTTGCTTAAACAATACCTTTTTAGACTTCATTTAAATAATTATTTAGAAATCTACATTTGCATTGTAGCAGCCACTTCGCTTTGTAAAGCCTGCCCTATGTATGGATTGGATAAAGATGTTTGCTGCAACAAAGCTGTTGCTTGTTGCTTATTTCCTGATTTTGCAAAAATTAATGCAGCACGGCTTAATAAAACAGGATTTTTTGAATTGGTTTTTAAGGCTGCTTTTATATAAGGTAACGCTTTAGCATAATCGCCTTTTTTATATAAAACCCATGCAACGGTTTCATTAACATCTATATTTTCGGGCCGACGATTGTATTCGAGCAACGCATGTTCCAGAGCTTTGTCCACTTTGTCAACCTTTAAATAAGCATAAGCCAATTCACGGTCACTGTAGTGGCCAATACTTTCATCAGCATCGCCAGCTTTTGCATTTTCCTCAAGTTCTTCTATTACCTTTTCAGCCATTGCTTCAGCCTTTTTATTTTGACCAGCTAATCTGTAAACATCAACCAATTCTTCATGTATAGAGTTATCGGTAACAAGAGAATCAGCTTTTTCTAAATAAGTAATTGCTTTGTTGTAATCTTTATTAGCCACCGCTACTCTACCCAATCCTGCCAAAGCATACGGGTAATTTGGCCTGAGGTTTAAGGAGCTTTGGTACAAAGTATCAGCTTTGCTAAAATTTCCCATCCGCTCGTATAACTGACCTAATTGAACCCTTGTCCATTCGGTATTTTCATCACCGGGAGCACCTGCCACCACGGCCATGCGCATGGCTTCCAGGCTACCGGGGTAATCGCCAAATATTTCCCTTATGTACGAAATCCGGGCATAGGAAGTTAAATCCGGCCTGATAGAAACCATTCTATCGGAGTTAGCCACTGCAGAGTCGTAATTACCTAATTCAATATTTGCATCAACCATTAAACCATAAACGTAAGCATTATATGGATTTACACTTTTTGCTTTGTTTGCAGTTTCCAAACCCTCAGCAAAATGGTGTTGCGATAAATAGATTAATGATTTAAAAACAAGTGCATTAAAGTTTGCAGTATCAATTTTCAATACGTTGTTAATATATTTCATGGCAGCCATATCGTAATACAAATGGTTACCGGTAACCCTTGCTTCCTGAATATATAATGCTGCAAGGGTTAAACCTGCTTTAATATCATTTGGCTCTTCTTTTAAAGCAGCCAACAAAATGTTGCCCCGCTTTTCTACATCTTTCCATTCTTTGTCGGAGGTATCGGTTCCTTTGCGGGGTAATAATGTATAAACCCTATTCTCTTTTTGTTTTAGCGAATTATTGTACTTATAAATTATTGCTACAACAGCTATAATTAAAATAGCTATACTCAGAATATACAGTTGTTTCTTTTTCATTTGAAAGGGGTGGAAGTTATGTTATAGGGTTAAGGGTGTCGATGGTAAATATTTTTTAAAACCTAAATATATTGAAAGTAAAAATATTATTTGAAACAAGTTGCCTGCTCAATAGAATTGTTGCCGATGAACGAAATGCGACGCAACAACTGCCTAATTTACTAACTGCTGCTGGTACCCAAAAAAATTTTTTTCAAAAAACCATTTGAGCGTACTACAAACTTTTTTATGTACGTTTTTTACTGTCAAAAGATTTATTAACATAAAATAAAATTACCCGGTTATTGCTACATAACCGGGTAATTGTATTTATTAATTTAAACGCTGAAACTTCTATTGTTTTACAATACGTTTTGTTTCAACTCTTTGCCCATTATTATCGGCTACTACAGTATAGGCGCCTTTTGGCAGGTTGGTGATATTGAACTGTACCATTCCACTTGTTAACACCTGTGAAGCTACTTTTCTACCACCCTGGTCGTAAATGCTTACATTAATAGCATTTTGAGATGAATACACTTTTATAAAGTTAGTTGCCGGGTTAGGTGTTATAGTTAAAATACCCTTTGTAAGGAACCTAACCATACGCACCGGTGAATAACTGAATTTACCATCGTTATCAACCTGCTTTAACCTATAGAAGTTAGCCTGCGAAACGTTTGGATTACCATGTGTAAACTGGTAATTATTGGTTAAGCCAGGTGCAGCTTTTACATTTCCAACCTGGGTAAACTTAGTACCATCTATGCTATGTTCAACTTCGTATCGTGCATTGTTTTCTTCGTTAGTTACCTGCCAGCGTAGCAACACCTTATCGCCCGCCTTATCAGCAGAGAAACCTAACAATTTAACAGGAAGCGGGTCATTACTTTTCGGTCCTTCATAACCAGGGCCTGTAAAGCCTCTCCACGGTCCCTGTACAAATGGGAAACATGTTTTAAAGGCAGTATCGTTATGGGTAACACCTGCATTAAAACTAATAGTATTTATTAATTGTGGCGAAACTGGGTTAACACCATCAAAATCGTCGTACCATAAACCAATTGCTGCCAACACTACGCCACCAACAGCTTGTAATTCAATGGTGGTAACATCATCCTCCAATCTTCTTCCGTTAGGAAAACCATCCATATTTGGAATAAATTGAAGCGATGCATCGCCATTAAACCGAGGGTCGGTTAAACCTAAAACAGCTGCTTTTACTAAACCCAAAGAGCTAAAATCAGGATCGTTTCTTTTTGTTGCCGGAACTGCCATGTTTAATCTAAGAAAATCGCCATTGGTTTCAATTAAATTATTGATAAATGGCTTACCTGCAGCAAGTGGATTTCCCCCTTTACCGGTGGCCAATTGATAAGGAGGCAAATTAGGAATACCAGAGTAAAAAATCGGGTATAAATCCACTGCTCTTGGGCTGTGATCATCAGGCAGAAGAAAATCTCCAAAAACAGCTTCGTCTAATGCGGTACCAGCAACTGCAGAACTTCCTTTTAAAGGAAATAATCCAGGTGCTCCATTCCTAAAATCGTATGCTCCCAGCGAATTTGTCTGGATACGTAAGTCGGACAGGCCCGGAACGGCACCGCCAAATTTAGAATCATCCATATAAAGAGCAAGCTCAGGATTAATAAAATAACCTTTAAACTGGCCTTCATTGGGACCGGTTGGCTTCATCATATTCCACTGATCTTTAACACCAATGGGTATAATAACTTCGTTGGTTAAAGGCATTCCCAAACGTGAAACCTGTACCCAATTACCAGAAGTTGTTGTTGCGCCACCATCAGGATCTAAAGTGGTAACTGCCTGGCGACTTGCGTTTGCCCACACGGCAATAATATAATCATCATCTAAAATGCTGGTTGTTTGTAATTCAGTTTTATTGTCTTTTTGCAAGGTTGCAATAGGCACTTCAATTACCAATGAATGACAATTAAATTTTGCCAGTCCATCTCTTGCCTGTGGTTCTTTTCTAAAACCACCCACATCAAAAGCACCACCTAAATCAACAAAAAACGGATCATCTATAGGCCCTGCAAAAACCCTTTCGCCTGTTGAAGCAGTTGCAATAGCATCCGTCATTAAGGCATCATAACTGGCAGCACCTAAACCTACGCCGCTTTCTATTGAGCGGGGTCCAATGTTGGGTGGAGGTACCACACCGTTAGCAATAATGACAGAAAAATTAGCACCACCATCCATACTGCGCTCCAGTTTATAAGTGGTCTTCAGATTTTCTTTATTCAACCGAATATTGAAAAAGGTTGTTGGATCTTCATTAACCTGGGCAAAAGTAAACCGGTATATAACATCGTCGCCAGGTGTGTATTTATTATTGTCAACGTGAATTTCGTAGCGAATGTTTTCGCCAAACGAATACCAGTTGGGCCCACCCGCAGGATGTTCAAATGGAATGTAATTGGCGATGAGCATAATCTTAGATGAGTCACATGGACTTCTAAAAGCATATAGATCGGTATTGTCAGCCAAGGGATCGTTAGAGATCAATGGCGCCTCCCGATGGGAAGAGGCCATTGCGATGGTTTGATTAAGGAACAAACAAACCAAAGGGGCTGTAAACCCGTTTATACATTTTTTCATAATTTCTTAAAATTTTGATGTGTGAGAACCTTGGTTTCATGGTGTAGTCATATCCTCTCCATGGTGTTTGCACATATGGGAACGAAGCCTTAAAAGTGGTGTCGTTACTGGTTGGTCCGGCGCTAAACGATAATACATTCAGCAGGTTGGGTGTAACAGGACTGCCATTTGAATCGTAGTCATCGTACCATAAACCAAGCACAGCAAGTACTACTCCACCAACTGCCTGCAACTCAATTGTTGTTACATCGTCTTCCAGCCTTCTACCGTTTGGAAAACCATCCATATTTGGAATAAATTCCATATTCGTGTTGGCATACATAGGATCAGTGAGACCTAAAACGGCTGCTTTAAGTAAACCAAGTGAGCTGAAATTTGGATCGTTACGCGGCGTAGGAGGAACTGCCATATTTAAACGAAGCATATCGTTTAAGGTTGGAAGAAAGTTATTGATGAAAGGTTTGCCATTTGCCAAAGGATTACCCACAGGTTTTCCGGTAGCTAACTGGTAAGGAGCCAAATTTGGCACACCTGTATAAAATATAGGTAACAAATCCACCGCTCTTGGGCTATGATCGTTTGGAAGTAGAATGTTTCCATAAGCAGCATCGTCCAAAGCAGTACCAGCAACTGCCGGTGATCCTTTTAATGGAAATAAGCCCGGCATAGTATTTCTAAAATCATAACCTGGCTTATTATCGGCAGCAACGGGTGATCCTAATGAATGTTTTTGAATTCGTAAAGCATTTAACGCCGGAACAGCAGTTCCAAACTTTGAATCATCCATATACAACGCTAACTCAGGGTTTTGGAAATAGCTGGCAAACTGCAGATCATTCTTTGTGTTATCGGTTGAGTATGGATTGGTGCTGTTCCACCGATCTTTCATTCCAATGGGAATAACTACTTCGTTGGCTAAAGGCATACCTAAACGGGAAACCTGCACCCAGGGACCTGAATAACTTGCATCACTGTTATCCGGGTTTATAGTTTTAACCTGCTGGCGGCTGGCGCTGGCCCAAACACCAATAACAAAATCTGCATCCAAAATATTGGCAGCCTGGTCTACAGTTTTGCCATCTTTTTGAAGCATTTCAATAGGAATTTTTAAAGCAATGCTATGTACATTAAATCGAGCCAAACCATCTTTGGGAGGGTTGGTGGTATTGCCTTCTGGCCTGAAATTGCCTATATCAAAAGCACCTGCAAGGTCCACAAAAAACGGATCATCAGCAGGACCGGCAAAAACTTTTTCGCCTGTTGTTGCATTGTAAATGGAAGATTGAATTAGGCTTTCGTAATCGGTGCCCAAACCAACTGTTGCATTATTAATAGAACGGGGACCAATGTTATTTGGTGGTACAAATCCACCCGAAACAATTGGTACAAAAGTATTTCCACCATCCATACTCTTCTCACAAGTATAATAAGTCATCAGGTTTTGCTTACCCAAACGGATGTTGAAAAAAGTTTCAGCATCATTTATAAACCTGTTAAATGTGAAACGATAAGTAATATCATCCCCAGTGGTTGTGGTTTTATTCTTAATGTGAATTTCGTAGCGAACATCCGTTCCAAAATTGTAATAATTAGGTCCTCCCTCAGGAAGTTCCAAAGGGATGTAATTGGCAATAATCGTAACGGTGTTGGGATCATCCGGACTGCGAAAAGCATACACATCGGTATTGTCGGCCACGGGATCTTTTGAGATCAATGGCGCTTCGCGGTGCGAGGAAGCATTTGCAAAATTGCTAAAAAGCATTAGCAGCAGGCAAAACTTCCACCCACTAAAATGTAAAAATTTTTTTCTCATAAAGGTGAAAATTTGATGTTAAATAAATTATTGGGAAACAAGAAACGTAATAGGATAAAGAATAAAATTGAAATACGAATAATTTTTAAATCAAGTTTTGAGATATAAAAATAAATATTAAATATAAAAACTTACGAGTAATCAAATATTTAAACCATTTAAAGTTTCATTTTCAATTTTTAAATAAGAGCAAATGATGTTTAGAATAACTCAACGAAAAATAAAAAGTGGGTTTTAAAAATTCCAAACCAACCATGAATCAATTAAAACTTCATTTGTTAAGGGTTCCATAAAAAAATCATACCAAAATAGTGATTGCTCAATATGGGAAATAAATAAGAGTCCCGTAAAAATTTTATGCTCTTTCAATTACTAATTCAATTCAATGTTTTATTTTTTGGGGACCAAGCAGGAGTTTATCTATCTGGCTTTTCTTGCGTCGCACACTTATACAGCATATTCTTAATCAGCAAGTATCATCATCCAATTGCACTCGTTAACATTAACGTGACTTAACCATTAATTAAATTTGTAAAAAAACCTTGATTTTATGTGTTATTACAGGGGTATAAAAATCCCGGATAAGGAAGTTTTGAAATTAAAAGATTTAGAAATAGACCTTTCTATTTTAAACCTAAATATCCCGGTTGCCGATGGATTTACTTACAGCGAAACGCCGGTGATTATTTCAGATGAACATTGTTCGTGGAAAATCAAACAAATGGAATGGGGATTTTTACCTTCATATCTTCGGACCAGAGAATCTGTCCATAATTTCAGGAGAGGTTATACCGATCAAGGCGGTAAGTTTCACCCTCCTATTACAACTTTAAATGCTATTGGAGAAGAAATTTTATTACCAGGAAAAATGTACCGCGATGCAGCATTAAATCGCAGGTGTCTGTTTATTTCAACAGGGTTTTACGAATGGAGACATGTTTACCAGGTTGGCAAAAAAGG
>JBBSJX010000013.1:0-22112 GCA_038256825.1 Chitinophagales bacterium | reverse complement strand
CAGGTTCTGGTAACCTTCCGAAACAATAATATCTCCCGCCTGCAAACCCGTTTTAACTTCAATATTGTCACCATACAATTCACCCACCTGTATATTCCTTTTTCTTGCAGTCAAAGCTCCTTTTTCCTGTACACCTACATAAATAAATTTGCCGCTTTCATCGGTTTGTAAAATGTTTACCGGAACAGAAATTGCATTCGGCCGATCATAATCCTGTATCCTGATCATGGCCGTTTGGTTAGGCTTTAAATTTTTAGCATCCGGAATTTTAGCTTCCGCCAAAAACCCTCTTGAGTTAGGATTAATGGACTGGCTTACCATTGTTATGGTTGAATTAAAGGTTTTGTTTACATCGGGTATACTAATAATAACCGGGGTACCTTTTTGTACCCTCGCCAGGTAATTTTCCGGTATATCAGTTACTACTTTAAGATTGCTGTTGTTTACAATCTTAATCCCCTGCATGGGCGAACCGGTAAAGGTTTCGCCAACATGAATATTTACTTCATCAGCAATACCATTAACATTACTTACAACGGTGGCTGTTTTTAATTGCTCTTCTGCTGCCCTAACATTTTCCAATTGTGTTTTCAGGTTGTTTTCCAAAGCCTCCACATTCGCCTTTGCCTGTAATACCTGCACCTCGGTACCAATATTTTGTTCCCAAACATTTTTCTGCCGCTGGTAAATATTACGGGCAAGCTCCAGTTGAGTTTTGGTAGCAGCCATTCCCTGGCGTGCCGCCACCACATTCTGGCGAATAATAGCATCATCAAGCTTTAATAATATTTGACCTTTTCTTACCGCATCGCCTTGTTTTACATAAACTGCTCTAACCTGGCCACCCATACCCCTGGGTGTTATGTACGATATATTTTCAGCATCCACCTTGCCTTGCAGGTCAATGTAATGGGTAAAGCCAGCAGCCCTTACGGTATCAATTTCAACCAGCTTGGCTAGCTCTGCGTTTGATGCGGAGGTATCCAATTTGGCAATTTCGCTTTCCAGTTGCTTTATGTTCAACCCCATCTGTACATAATCTTTTTTAAGATCTACCAACCTTTCTTTCTTCTCTGTTAAAACACCCTCCTTTTCTTTTTTGCTACTGCCACAAGCGGCCAGGTTAATTACCAGAACGCTTATAATAAAAACCCTAATGAACGATTGCATAATTTGAATTTAAATTGTTTGTTGCCTTCCCTTTAGAGGTATTTTCTTTTGATTTATAATTTTCCAATTGCCGATAAATAACCAATCCGTGCTATAATAGCATTGTATAACCCGTTAAAATAATTTGATTGGGCAGTTTGCCAATCATTATCCGCCTGCAAAATTTCGAAGCTGGAACCCAGGCCGCTTTCAAATTTCTTTTTAGTAGTGTTATAAACGCTTTCAGCCAGTTCAACATTCCGTTCTTGTGCATCAAGGTTTAAAAGTGAATTTTTAAGGCTTTCTTTTGCAACCGTTTGCTGCAGGTCTATCACCTCTTTTACATTGGTTATAGTATTGTCTAACTTTTGTAAGGTTAACTTAGACTGCTGTACCTTATATTTTCGTTGAAAACCATCAAAAATGGGAACGTTTAAATTAAGGCCTACCACTGAATTACGAAACCACGTGGTGCTTTTATTAGTAATGAATTGCGGCCCCATACCGGTTACACCATAGCTAACAAAACTGCTAAGGGTTGGTATATAACCCAACTGGTTTCTTTTAACATCCAGTTCCTGCAACGCTCTTGTTTTTTCAAGTAATTGGATTTCTTTACGGTCATCATACTGAAAAGAATCATCCAGCAAGTTTGCCTTTATTGCTTCACTGGTAAGGCTTTCACTTAACACCACATTATCTTTTTGAGAAATCCCCAAAGAATATTTTAAACCTGCGTATGCCAGCGCAATCGTATTTTCTAAAACGGTTTGTGTAGTTTTTAAATTGGTTAATTGCACCTGCACTTTATCAAGGTCCAGTTTTTCAGCAAAACCATTAACGTATAAAACCGAATCGTCATGATATAATTTATGCAGGCGTTGCACCCCGCTTTTAATAAAATCCAGTTGCTTTTCGGTAATTAAAATGGCATAATACCTGCGGAAAGCTGAATCTTTAATTTTCTCTTTTACAACATCTGTTGTGGACTGGTAGTAAGCCAGCGCAGCTTTACGTGCTTTTAATCCAACAAAAACATCTGGCTGAAACAGCAGTTGCGAAAGGTTGCCACTGAGGCCAACATTCCACGGTTGCTGAAAACTCACTTCCCTGAATTTAAAATCCGGCTCTGTTGTTATTTGCTGTCCATTACCTTTTCTAACATCTTCCTTTTTAAGAACATTATAAATGCCAATATCCGAGGCATCGGGAAATAAAAACAAGGGTAGTTTTATGTATTTGCTGAGCGATGCCGAAGCAGTTAGCTGTGGTAAGGCCTGCCCGGTAATTTCTTTGTTTTTAGCAACCTGTATCTGGTAATCCAGGTTGGCGTTTTTTATATCAACCACATTTTTAAAAGCAAGGTCAACGGCTTCCTTTACCGATAATTTGTATTTATTCTGTGCAACTGCTTTATCGCTTATTCCCTGCAAGGCAAAGGCAAAAAGCAATCCTGCAAAAAGGTGCTTACTCATTTAAATTTCGTTTTTGATTCTTTCGTTTTTGTATTGCGCAATTAACTGGTGCGCTTTTGTTGTTGCGAGGCCGTAGAGAAAATGCTCCAGCATTTCTAGCTCCACCACCACAAGGTTATAATGATTATATGGAAAAATATCCTGGTTAAACGGCATGAACATCGTGTTCAGCCGCAATTTTGTAATTATGTCAATGTTCATTTCCTGCCGGTATAACCCCTCTTTTATACCCCATTCAATATTTTCAGTTATTACTTTGTATAAAAAAAGGTCTTTAAAATGGTTCAGCTTGGAAAAAGTAACCGGGTGAAATTTTTGTAAATCATTAAAAATAGTGGGGTTTACATTGTGCAGCATTTGCTGAACCATTTCCATCGATAAAAAAATCTGGTGAATGGCATTATCAGCTTTTTTACAATCATGAATACATTGCTGGGTATTTTGGTTTATATGCGTTTCAATAACGGCGTCAACAATTTCATCTTTATTGCCAAAATACTGGTAAATGGTTTTTTTACTCATTCCCAATTGCGTTGCAATTTCATCCATTGTTACCGCCCTGATGCCATATTTGTTAAAAAGCTCCTGCGATTTTTGTAAAATCCGCCCCTTCGTATCTATGCTATTTATAATCACGGCGCAAAACTAAAGAAACTTTTGCAGTCGCCGCAGTTTCCATTAAAATATATTTTCCGCTTTCTCATATCTATATAACTGGTTCATAAAATTTTAAATTATGCACTCATTTATAAAACAATTTTACAGTTGCCTGTAAAGACCAGTAGTATAAATACAGGTTATTGGTGGGCACAGGTCTTTTTTGCATTACTTTGCTTATTACCTGAATAACTATGAATACGGAGCCCGAAGTACAAGAAGTTGAAAAATGGAATTGGAAAAAAATGTTCCAGTATTTTTTGCAGGGAGTGATCATATTAGCGCCGATAACCATTACCGTTTGGGCTGTTCTTTCCCTGTTTATTTACATCGATAACATCCTTCCCAATTTTGTTAACTTTCTTTTTCCCAATTATTTAGATACAGGAACAACGGGCGAACTCAAAAAAATCCCGGGCATGGGTTTCCTGGTAGTTATTGTTCTGGTTATTTTAGTAGGGTGGGTGTCATCATCTTTCATCGTGGGCAGAATAGTGGACCTTTTAGATCATATTTTAGAACGTACGCCCGGGATTAAGTTTTTGTACACTTCGGTTAAGGACTTTATTCAGGCTTTTGCCGGAAACAAAAAAAAGTTTGATACCCCGGTACTGGTAAATGTTGATGGCCCCGATGTTTGGCGGATGGGTTTTTTAACCCAACGCGATTGTAAACGATTTGGTTTAGATGAACATGTAGTGGTTTATGTACCGCATTCCTATGCTTTAAGTGGTATTGTTTATATAGTACCTTTTGAAAGAGTAAAAATTCTGGAACACACTTCTCCCGCTGATGCAATGAAATTTTCGGTAAGTGGAGGCGTTTCCGACTTGCACGATCATTTAATTGTATGAAACAAATAATTTTGATTGCCGCGCTCTGCCTGTTGAGTTTACAAAGTTTTTGCTGGGGTTTTTATGGCCATCAACGTATTAATTATTTCGCGGTGTTTATGCTGCCGCCCGAAATGATGGTGTTGTTTAAACCCAACATCCAGTTCCTGAGCGATCACGCTGTTGACCCTGACAAACGCCGGTATGCAATTGCTGACGAAGCGCCCCGACATTATATTGACATTGATCATTATGGCTTATACCCCTATACCGATTTGCCACACAAATGGGAAGATGCCGTTGTAAAATTTTCAGAAGACACATTAAAGGGTTACGGCATTGTTCCCTGGCACATACAAATAATACAAGCCCGGCTTACCAATGCATTTAAAGAAAAAAACCAGGCAAAAATTTTAAAGTATGCTGCTGAAATTGGTCATTATATTGCCGATAGCCATGTGCCCCTGCACGCCAGCGGTAACCACGATGGACAATTGACCAACCAAAAAGGTATTCATGGTTTTTGGGAAAGCCGGGTACCTGAATTACTGGCAGAAAAGGAATTTGATTTTATGATTGGAAAAGCACAGTACATTAATAACATTTCCGCATATGTATGGAGCAGGATATTGGAAAGCGGTGCCGCTGCCGATACAGTTTTAAAAGCAGAATCTGCTCTCACAAAGGAATTTTCGCCCGACCATAAGTATAGTTTTGAAGAACGCAATGGAAAAATAACCCGCCAGTATTCTACAGCCTTTACCACTGCTTACAGTAACAGGTTAAACAACATGATAGAGCGCCGTATGCGGCTGAGCATACAATCGGTGGCTGGTTTCTGGTATACCGCCTGGGTAAATGCCGGTCAGCCCGATCTCAAAAATTTAAACAATGTTGCGTTCAGCGAGGCAGATATTAAAGAGTTTGAAAGCCTGGAATCCGATTGGAAAAACGGGCAGGTGAAAGGCAGGGTGCATGAATAATTTATGCTTGCCACATTTTCAATTCTATCATCATGTTCATATTAAATTATTCCTGCTGAATATTGAAAGAGGAATAGACACCAGCATCATGTGGTTGCGCTGTAATTATTTCATCTTGCTTTATAATAACAAGAATTTGCACTTTAGAATTAAACGCTTTGCTATCTATAAGTTCATTTATTGTTTCATAACTAGTTGTAAGATCATTTTTTTTGTGTCCTTCTCTCGATATCCACTAAATAAAGGAATTAAGCTAACATAATTAGTCTTCTTGGGTTCTGGAATTTTATCTACTATGCCTAAATAAACTTTATCATTTTTAAGTGTAAGTTGAACTGGCTGGGCATTAACAACCGAATCTCTAAATAATTGCTCTAACTCGTCACCATGTTTATCTAATGCTTTAGAAATGATTTTAGAATAGCCAATAGTATATTTTAGGATTAAGTTAAATAGAGATGTTAGAATTATTACTATTAATAATCCATAAATTAAAGTGCCTAAATGTCTGTTATTTAAATTTCTTTCCAATGGTAATAAATCAATTAAATACGACATTTTTTGATATAATCCAGGGCAAAAATTTTGCATAATTACTCTACAAGCAAAGGACCCTATTCCAACTAACATTCCAGCTAAAATTGAATTAAGCAAGAGTCTTGTGGTGTCATGTCTTTGATATTTGTATTTGTAAAGCGCGAAGTTCGAAATAATAAAATATCCACCAACTAAAGGGAAGATAAGAAGATTATAAGGGAACATAGATTATTGCGAAGGGCTTGAAGATTTAGGATATGCACTTGAGTTTTTCATTAATTTCAAGAACTTGATAACTTCTGGCCTATTAAAAAATACATTTCTATCAATGTATAAATCTCCATTAAAAGAACCTCTTAAACCTGTGTCTTTTGCGTTAGATTTTATATTCTTGTCCTTTTCAATAGTTGAATTTGCCATAAACTAAATTTACAAAACATAATGTAAACGTTGGCAAAAACAGTGCCTTTTAAAAAAAATAAAAAGTAATCAAACATTTAAGCCTACCAATATTGCTAAACTTTAAACAAAACTGCTGCCATAAAAACCAACAGTAAAAGTGAGTGACACAACAACTGCCGCCATAAAAACCAAATGCCGGTCAACAATAATTTTTTGTATTTACAGTGCATCTTTTAGAAACCGATCATTTTTCAACAAATAAAATCAGGCGATAAAGCTTAAATTGCAGGCATTAATTATGACACACAATTTTAACGCAGGGCCCAGCATTTTACCAAAAGAGGTAATGCAACAGGCAAGTGAAGCAATACTCAACTTTAATAACAGCGGGTTATCCATTTTAGAAATTGGCCACCGCACACCGGAGTTTGAAGCGGTTTTAGATGAAGCCATTTCACTTGTTAAGGAACACATGAATTTAGATGCGGATCGCGAAGTGTTGTTTTTGCATGGCGGGGCCAGCACGCAGTTTATGCAGGTACCTATGAACCTTTTAAACGATGATGCAACCGGTGCCTATATTGACAATGGGGTTTGGGGGACAAAGGCAATTAAAGAAGCAAAACTGTTTGGAAAAGTAGATGTAGTTAGCTCGTCGAAAGATAAAAACTACACTTATATAGGTAAGGATTTTACACTGCAACCCGGCACTGCTTACCTGCATTATACTACCAACAATACTATAGAAGGCACTCAATGGCATAGCATCCCAGATACCAATGGTGTACCCCTGGTGGCCGATATGAGCAGTGATATTTTAAGTAGCCAAATGGATTTTAACCGCTTTGACCTGATTTATGCAGGCGCTCAAAAAAACATTGGTGCAGCCGGGGTAAACATATTGGTAATTAATAAAAACATATTGGGAAGAGTGAACCGGCCCTTACCAACTATAATGGATTATCGCCAGCATATTGCAAATGGCTCCATGTTAAATACGCCCCCGGTTTTGGCCATTTATATTAGTATGTTAACCCTTAGGTGGCTTAAAAAAATAGGCGGGGTGGCCGCCGTGGAAAAGATAAACGAGGACAAAGCAAATCTTTTTTACAATACCCTTGATGCCTTGCCCCTGTTTAAAGGAACCGTGGCCAAAGAAGACCGCAGCCGTATGAACGCTGTTTTTGTTATGGAAAACCCCGAAGCCGAAAAAGCATTTGTACAGGTTTGTAAAAATGAAAACTTATATGGAGTTAAAGGCCATAGAAGCGTGGGCGGCTTCAGGGCTTCGTTTTATAATGCTTTACCGCTAAGCAGTGTGCAGGTATTGTGTGATATAATGAAGGATTTTGCACAAAAAAATGGATAACCTTCACTAACATTAAATATTATAATTAAGAAACCCGGCACTTACCGGGTTTCTTAATTTTGTCACTTTTACTTTTACCCTGCATGGCCTCTTTTAATTTGTTAGATTGCAATAAATTTTTTAATTCAGTTTACCGCAAGCAATGGACACCTTATCTCCGCTCTATCTTAAAAACCTGTGGTACGTAGCCTTTTATGGAGGTGCACTAAAAAAAGGTAAGCTGTTGCCTAAAGAGATCATGGGCGAAAAAATTGTTTTTGGAAGAGATAACCATGGAACCCCCTTTGCACTTAAAGACAATTGCCCCCATCGTGGCGTTCCCCTATCGTGTGGATGGTTTGATGGCGAACGCATTCAATGCTGTTACCATGGATGGGAATTTGATATACATGGAACCTGCCAAAACATTCCTGCCTTACCGGCAGGTAGCCCCATACAGGTTAATAAAATAAAAGCACCCAATTATCCCTGCAAGGAAGTAAACGGAATTATCTGGGTTTATATGCCCGACCGAAAACTAACCCCCAACACCCCTTTAAACTCAATGACACCGCTGCTTTTAGATGGAGCTCATAAATTTAAACATGTTGAACGGGTGGTTTTGCCCTGCAACATCGACCACTCGGTTATCGGGCTTATTGACCCTGCGCATGTAACGTTTGTACACCAATCGTGGTTTTGGCGCTCAAAAAAATCGTTGCGTACCAAGGAGAAAATTTTTGAGCCTACCGAAAGGGGTTTTAAGATGGCGCGACACAAACCTTCGTCAAACTCAAAAGGATATAAACTGCTAAAGGTGGGCACTTCAACCGAAATTAATTTTCAGGTACCCGGCATACGCATTGAGCATATACAGGTGGGTGATAAAGATGAAATTATATCCATCACCACCCTCACCCCGCTAAACGATAATGAAACAGAATTAAACCAGTTTTTTTATAGTACCCTGTCGGTAGCCAATTTATTGTGGTGGCCATTACGATCGCTGGGCCGCACCTTTATTGGGCAGGACCTGGGTATTTTTCGTAAACTAAAAAAAGGGTTACAAAACCAACCCAACCTGTTGCTGGTAGGCGAACCCGATGCACAGGCACGCTGGTACCACGAGTTAAAAAAACAATGGCAAAAAGCCCAGCAGGAAAACACTCCTTTTCAAAATACCCTGCTAAAATCCACACTTCATTGGGTAACCTAAAATTCTTTTCCCCGTTGTAAGCAAAGTTTTTCCACTTTACTTCATTATCGCTCCACACTTTTAATTTTTTTATAATTAAAAACTGCGGCTTTGTTTTTGATTATGGTGATAATATGGAATTTAAAGCACTCAATAACTTTTTCGATCACATTTATGTAATTACCCTGGAGCGGGAAATGGACCGGCAGGAAAATATTATTAAATGCCTGGATGGGCTGGATTATACTTTTTTTGCAGGCGTTGATAAAAAATCGCTGGTGCTGGATGAGTTGATAGATGAAGGCACCTACGATGAAGCCAAAACCATAAAGCTAAACCGCCACGATAAGCCTATGAATACCGGGCAAATTGGCAGCAGTTGGAGCCACCGCCTGGTGTACGAAGACATGATAAGCAATGGATTTAAACGTGCTTTGATTTTAGAAGATGATATCTCTGCTTTAAAAGATGGAATTGAATTATTTGAAAACAGTTTAGAAGAACTGCCCAAAAACTGGGAGCTGATTTATTTTGATTGCCAAAAAAATCTTAGCCGCAACTTTGGCACCTATATGAAACAAGTGGGCTATCATATCCGCAGCTTTTTTGGCAAAATTAAATGGAGCCATTCTGTTATTAAAAACATGTTTGCCCGTAAATATTCCGAAAACTTTTTAGTGGCAGGCATGCACGACAGCAGCACTGCCTACGCAATTACCCTGGGGGCAGCAAAAAAACTGGTTCCGCTGCAAACCCCTATTTGTTTTTTGCCTTCGGGTTTGCTTACACATGCGGCCACCAACAAAATTTTAAACGCCTACGTTTATAAACCCAATACGTTTAAAAAAGATGCCCGCCTGGTAGCCAAATCCCTTATTGATTAACGCGGTTTTTATAAATTTTTTTTGCTGACCAACAGTAAAGCTTTGGTCAACATTGTTGTGTCACTCACTTGTACCGCAAAGCGTTTTGCAGCTTTTATTACAACTATTAATTCATCCTTAAAAATTGATACTTTCATTGATCTGAAAACCCACCTCATTTATATTTTTCAGCATAACTTTTTATAGCAACGCTTAAGTCCAATACTGATTTAAATGTACAAGTGAGTGACACAACGATGTAGAAATATGATCTAATGCTCGTAACCAAAATGCTTACCGCAATAAAATACGAACAAAAAAAGCCCCCGCAATTTGCAGGGGCTTTACTATTTAGGGACTGCTCATAAACTCAGCATTGGGCAGTAGTATTTATATAGCTCCACAAAAGAAAATGTATCGAGCCTGCGGCTCTCAACCAAAGCTGCTGTTGTTTATCTAATGGACTGAAGTCCATCCTTACCATATTTATCGAGCCGATGGCTCTGCACATAGTTTCGCAGGTACATCCGATTTTGTAACAATAAACTTTAGTTGATTGAAAATAAAAACGGAAGAAGTTTCGGAGGAACGATCAATTAAATTGTATACAACCAACTATCATTCTTATATCGGGCCAGCCTAAAAAGGATGTCCAATTTTTAAACTTATCTTATTTGGTCAATAATAGTTTTTGGCTTGTTACTTTGCCACCTACAATAACCTGCACCAGGTATGTTCCGGAATTCGCTTTGTTTAGCTCGTAAAGTTTAATATCATTAGTTCCTGCCAACAATTTTCTTTTTTGCTCCTGTAAAATGATCCCGTTGTTGTTGTACACCCGTATAATTGCATCATCGCTTACTGTTGATATATAACGGAGCATTGGAGTACTGGTGGCCGGGTTGGGAAACACAGAAAGTTTATTGCTAACTGGGATAGGTTTATTAACGCTACGGTCTGCCATTGGCCGAAGCGGCGAAACACAAATGTTGCCAATCGCTACAAAAAACAAACCTTTTTTAGGATCACGGATGGAGAACTCTATACTGGTAACATCCTGCGGCACGGTATAGCTTCCGCAAACCTGGCTCCATTCAAAATTTACCCTGCCTGTACCAATCTCCTTGCCATTGGCATAAACACCCAACAGGTATACGGCGCCCTTGCCAAGGTTTTTTAACAAGGCTACTGAGGCGCAAAAATTATAGGTCATACCGGGTTGCACGGGCACTTGTGCAAACCAAACCCTATCAGTGATCGTGTTGCTGGTATGTGCAGCTAAAAAATTGCCGCCTCCTGGCGCTTTTACGGGCAGGTAACCACCACCGCCCAATTGATTAACCGATGAAACGATCTGCCACGAACCATTGCGTGGAAGACCATTGTACAGGTCGGAACCGCTATTTTCAAGACGTTCGTTTACAAAATTTTCGGAAAATACAGGGTTGTTGCATGTAGGTACGGTTGCATTACCGTCAACGGGTAATTGAGCATTTACCTGGGAAGAGAAGAATGGGCTGGCGAAAAGTGCCACCATCAACAAGAACTTAGTGTAAGGCTTCATGATATTGGATTTTAAAATAATTATAAAACAGATCGGGCAACAGGTATGAATGCATGCCTGTAAATAGATTAATAAATTAATGTTGTGGGGAAACGGATTGCCGGCAAATTTGTTTATAAACTGCTGCAACATCTTAGAAGGTTTTCTACCTGAACGGGTTGCATTTGCTACCAAATTTTTTTTAATCACAGGTAGATTCCTGGATATTAATTTTATCTATCCAATAAACAGTCTGAAACAACAAAGTCTCTGCCGGTGCAGAGACTTTGTAAAATAATACGTGAATAAATTTTATTGAACTATAAATACCAGTACCCAGGTATTGCCGCCACTATTAAAGTGCAGGTAATACGATCCCTTGTGCAAAGAACCAACCTGCGGAATATCCAAAATATTTTGCCCGCGAACCAGGTTGAACTTAGCCGTAATTACCGGTTGCCCTGAGGCATTAACTACCGTTACATCGGCGCTTGTTTCCACTTTGGAAACATACTTTACTTTAAGTTCGGTATGTACCGGGTTAGGATATAGCACAGGTTGCTCCTTATCGTTTTCAATCTTCCACCGTATAACATTTGAAACAAAAGTTTCGCCTGTTTTACCCACCTGCCGCAACCTGTAATAAACGTTGGCGTAAGATAATAAGCTCACATCATCATCAAGGTTGTATACGGTGTTGTTTTGGTTACGAGCATTAACGGTGGCAATTTTTTCAAAACCAATACCGTTGGCACTTCTTTCAACTTCATAGTGGCTTACCTCGCTTTCGTTTTGCACCGCCCATTTAAGGCTAACAATATTATTTTGATAAGTGCCATTAAAGGAAGTGATCTGCAATGGAAGTACCACAATGTTCCTCCAGTCGCGGTCGTTCATGCTGGCCGACGATTTTACCATTTTTGCATTTGAACCTGAAGGAAGCGGGCCATTTAAATTACCCAGCGGGCCAAAATTACTATTGGTTACATTACGGTAAAGGTTACCCGCTGTTAAGGTGGTGATGTTTAATAAATCAAACTCATCCAGCAAACCATCATTATCCGTATCAAGAGTATTGATGTTGGCCTGTGTAAGATTAAAATACCTGGATGCCTCATTTAAATCAGGTGCACCGTCATTATCGGTATCGGTATCAAAATAATCAGGAGTACCATCGCCATCGTTATCGTAAGGGGTTAAACCGTTACCGCCAAACGTGGTTTTACTAATGTCATAAACATCTGCCAAACCATCATTATCAGTATCAACATCGGTTGGTATAATATACCCGTTGGTTGATTGCGCTTCAATGTTATCGGTTATACCGTCATCATCACTATCAATGTCGAGGTAATTTACCGGCCCTCGTCCATCGCTGTTAGGCAAAGTAAAGTTTATCAGAACCTGCACGCTATTGGCCCATCCGTTGGTTCTACCACCCGAAACCTGGCCATTGCTAATACCAACCACACTCGATAATCCGGACTCTACCACATCTACAATACCATCTCCATCCGAATCCAGATCGTAAGGGTTGGGTCTGCCTGTATAATCCGCATTTTTAAACGGATACTTGGTGGGGCGACCATTGGATAAAGCAACACCCGTTTTAAGCAATGGACCACTAATATTTTCAATTATAAAATCATTGTCGGCGTCACCATCCACACTATCGGCCAGGCCATCAAAATCACTATCCACAAATCCATCAATTCGGCCATCCTTATTGGCATCCGTTCCCATCACTTCCCAAATATCCGCTAAGCCATCATTATCGCTATCCAGGTCAAGTGTATTGGGAACTCCATCACCATCCAGGTCAGCAAATCCAAGCCCGACACCCGATCCTGCTGCACCGGTATTATTGGCATCAACGTTCTGTGAAAATCCATCACCATCCGTATCGGTAAAGTTGTCTATTACTCCATCACCATCTGCATCGGCACCATAAGCTTCCACTACATCGGGTATACCATCATTATCACTGTCCAGGTCAAGAAAATCAGGAACCCCGTCTCCGTCCTTATCCATAGCTGCGTTGCAACCATTTGCATTCAATGGGCCATAATCAGCATCCTGCCAGTTAACAATACCATCGTTGTCTTCATCGCCTGCCGGGTCTTTACCACCGGGGGCGCAAGAAAAGGTGGTTGCACCATTTCCGCAAACTTCAATTACATCGGGTATACCATCATTATCATCATCTATATCAATATTATCCGGAATGCCGTCTTTATCCGAATCGAGGGCAAATAATATTGTGGCGGTACCAGGTGAAAGCGATTCAAAACCGGCATTATCAATAGCGTAAAACGAAATAACCATTCTCACCATTCCATTTATAGGATCTACCCTAATAGCTTGAACAGGTTGCCCCGTAATATTGGTTAGTATTATTACACCAGCCGGCGGAAAGGTTGCAGCAGTATAAATGATCCCATTAATAATCATGCTGGTTACCTTAGCAGGGAAAGCAACAATTTTAATAGCAGCAACCATTCCCGGAACCGGATCGCTACTTACCAAAGTATTGGTAAATGTATTGGCAGGTACAGTTACTGTATTAGCTCCACCTGGGTTTATAGCCGTATTAAAACCATTACCTGCTGTGGGCCGTTGCTGTACACCAAAATTTACATTGGTAACATTAAACAAACCTGAATTTACCTGTACCGAAACATCCGGGCTTCCAGACTCTATTCCAATACCTGCTTTATTTAATAATCCATAACTATCACCCGTTATTACCCAACCTGTTGGCAGGTTTGCTGCTGCAGGTGGATTGGCACCAATAGCTACATCGGTGGTAGACAATCTTAAAACATAGTTGGTGGACACTTCAGCCTTAGGGAATGAGTAGGTACCCAATGCACCATTTACAGTGGTTTTAAATTCTACTTTTCCTAAAGTGTTTACCAGGTATGCATACACCGTATTTCCTGATGGTGCTCCAAAGCCAGTACCATTTACCAGGTTATCGGTCAAGCCATTTCCATCGTTATATAAAGTACCACTTATGGTTATAATTTTTTTGGCGATACCATAGTCAAAAGGAAACAAACAACTTCCACCATTTACCGCAGTTAAAGCATTTTTATTTGCAGTGGATACATAATAATCCTGGTGAACAGAACTCAGATCCAGTGCGGTGATATAACACATCGGGTATTTTAGATAGGTAATCAGCACATCATCAATAAATACTTCATCTGCATCAGCAAAATTACCATTGGTTAAAAACCTGATGTAAGTGGTGTTTGCAGCATAAGCCAGTATATCCTGATTGTAAACAGGAACATAGGCTGCATCGGTTGTACCATTACCTTTAATAGTAAATATGGTTGTAAACGAAGAGCCATTGGTGGATATCTGTACATAAACGTCCTTACCACTTGTTACCGAGGTTTTTGCCTTTCGGTAAGTAAAGCTGAGGAAGGCCGCCGTGACACCATTTAAATTTATTGTTCTGGTTGCCGACCGGTTCTTGTCTTTCAACCGCAGGGCATTGCCAAAAACTCCATCCGCCATCATTTCTACATCGGTATTAGCATACGATTGAACAGGCGTTACACAAAAGCCTACTGATAGGTCACCGGCATCTACCCAATTACTCAACCACAATGTATTACCATCTGTGCCGCTGGCACAGGATAAGGATCCATTGGGTCCATCAAAATCATCCTTTACCGTGCGCTCAGGATAAGTAATGAACTGGTAACCGCCCGAACTATCCACTATAGTAGAGTCTTTCAATTCATTTGCATCAATTACACCATTACAGTTACCATCAGCATAGAAGAAAACCTTAACCGGTGTAAAACCAATTTTACCATCGTTGCTCACCCCATCTTTATTTTTATCTAAAAACACCTGACCCGAAATAATATTCTGGTTCGCAGGGCTAGGGCAGCCACTTATTTGTACAATTACCAGGGCAATATCACAAACAGGTACAGGGGTTGAACATATGCTGTATTCAAGGGAATCAAGACCCAGGTATCCCGGGTTAGGTGTGTACAACAATGTTCCGTTTGTGTTAACAGTTACGGTACCATGTTTAGGCTTTCTTAACCCGTTTATTGATAAAGTAGTTGGATCGATTACCGCTGTAAAACCCGCATCATTATTTAAAACCGGTATGGTTACCGCCCTGTCGGTTAACGAGTAAGCATAATCATCGTTGGCAAATAGCAATTTTTGAGCACAATATGGTTTAATGGTAGTGCCCACATCCCAACTTGGGTTAGCATCCAATGCTGTCGAGGGGTCTTCACCATATACCGCTGCTATCTTGGTGCCATCGCAGGTAAAGATGGCAATACCACTCTGGTCGTTATCATTTGGATCATAAATCTTCTTGTACTTCAGATAACTCAATGGGTACGACACATCGTAGTGTAGTCCGCAGGGAGTAACACTTCCGCCATTCAATACATCCCCATTGTATTTTACAAAGATAGTCGTGTTCTGTGCCGGGGTTACCCATATCGGGTTATCGTTGCGTGAGCCATCGGTTGAGCCCGGTGCCCAGGCAATGGTAGCAAATGTGGTGAGACGTTCTTCGGCTATCAGGTTAAATGCCCAGTCAAATGTTGAGCCTGAGTTGCCCCCGCCACCAGGCGAATAGGAGTCCACTATCTCAATTGCTGTAAAAGATTCTCCTCCCAGGTTTACCAATTTTAAGGCATTGGAAGCGCTTATTGGTAAAGCAACCCTTGTTGCTTTTTTAGGCTGCAGGGTAATAGCGCCTGTTATTGTAGGTACGCCATAGTAATAGGTAATGGTAATAGGACGGTTCAGGTTGTTATACAACAGGATAACCGAGGTATCCGGCGAAGCCGTACTTGGCACCGGCGTATAGTAAGTAGCAGAATACCAGGTAGCAGGAAAAATAGGTACTTCACGGCTTGAGTAACCATCCACTCCACCAAAGTGCAGATCAACTCCAATTGGAGCAGAGCTTGTAACAGTTGCACCAGTAAGTACACCTCCATTCACCAGCAGAGACTGTCCTTCGTTAAGTATAGTAGTTGTTTCAAACGTACCGTTGTTGTCTTTATCAATATTTACTTCGGTGTTGTTTTCACTTGCCCTTATAAAAAGTGCAGTGTATTTAAAGTCCTGGCTGTTAAAATCCTGCCCGACCGGAATGGTAAATGATTTGCCAAAATCTGCGGTTGAGCTTATGTTGGTTTTCATACACTGCACACCAATAATTGATGGCTCACCCAATACCTGCGCTAAAGCAATCTCCCCGTTAGAATACACTTTGTCTTTTCCATCATAAAATATATTTACTGCATTACGTGGAGAGGATGGAATGGTGTTATCCAGAATAATGCCTCCTCCTGCAGGTATAATATCATCAGTATAGCCTGGAGCAATACCATTATATGGATTGCCGTCACCCCATATTTTAGTGGTTGCCTGGCTTGGGTTTAAAATGTCCGTCTCATATCCATCTTCCCAATGGTCCCACACAATCTTCATGTTAGGATAAGGAATTTTAACGCTTATAATCGTACGGATATTATTTGATGGAATGGGCAAAAAGGCCGAGGCTGTAGAAGCAATTAATGCTAACCGTGCATCAGCCTCAGGAAACGGTATGTAATAAACATGGCTCTGCGATGCTTCGCTACAAGGATCCACAATGGTAGGATCGATGGTTACTTTAACGGTGGCGGTTGCACACAATGGTGTAGGTGAGGTGAGGTCACAAATCTGGTAAGTAAACTGGTCTGTTCCCGCAAATGTACCATTGGGCAGGTATACTGCTTTTCCCTTGCTAATAATTACGTTTCCGTTTAATGGTTCGGTAATTATTTTTAAAGAAGATGGATCGATATCATTATTAGGATCCGTATCATTAGCCAATACATTGATGATAATGGGCACACCACCGGGTCCAACTGCAGAGTCTGGTAATGCCACCGGTGGACAGTTAATACAGTTAGAGAAATTAATACTTCTACTGGAAGTAACTGTATTCTCATAGCCCTCTTTGGCAACAGCCGAAATGTCAACATAATTTGCAGCAGAAGGGCTACTCCATACATACTGGTACGTGCGGGTACAACCAGCAGTGGCAACAGAAGTTGCAGCAAATGTGCCACCCGGTGTAAGGGCTAAATTGAGTGCCGTTATATCAGCAGATCCAAAAGGATCCGTCACGGTTGCCCTTATATAATAGGTAGCACCTGAAATACCTCCCGTAATAATACTTCCACCAGGGTAGGCGGCATTGTAAACATTTAATGAAGAAATATCAATAAAGGTAGATACGGGTATTTCAATTTTCGAAGGCTTTGTCTGGCTGTCGAACTGTATGGTAAAGCTAACAGCGGTCTGTGCCGATGAAATTACCAAAGCAATTGCCTGGCCTGCCGGCACGTTAACATCCGAAGCCAGGGAACCCGTCCACGTTAATAAGCCTGTACCACTTGCATAAATAGGGTTACTCAAAGTAATAATGTTATTTGTACCAAACTTTAACTGAGCGGTTATATTTGGGTTGGCCGGCATGGTTCCACTTGCAATGGACATGTAGCTGGTGATGGTAATATTTCGGCCGGTTTTAATAATTAACTGGCTACAAAGGGCGGGGGTTTGTGTAAATGTTGTTGATCCACCATTGGTTATAACCGCTGTTACTGCGGTGGTATTATCTAAGGTTGCTACAGGGTCTATCCGGTCAAGAGCCTGGGAAGGATCTGACAGGTATAAATGTTTAAATACACTTGAAGGAAACACCGTAATAGTATGGGTGGAAGTAACAGTTCCGTTACAACCATTAACACTTGCTGTTACGGTAGTCGTTCCTGACCAAAGCGCAGAATATACTACGGTACCGGTAGAAGTATTTATAGTGTTACCTGCAGCCGCACTTGTTACATCAAGCTTATAAGTAACAGTAGATCCATTATTGGAAATAGCCGAATAAGTTACCGTTCCTACACTCTGAGTACGGGTTGAAGTAAATCCCATAGCAAAAGCAGGCTTACCATTAGGTGACATGTTTACAACGTGGGTTGAACTGGCCGGACCATTACATCCGTTTGCTATAACAGTAATGGTTGATGAATTTGCCCAGTCTGCAACGTAAGTTACAACTCCGGTATTTGCATTAATGGAATTTCCTGCGGAAATACTTGCAGCATCTAATGTATAGGAAATACCTGTTGCGTTTGATGCTGTTGCATTATAAGTAACTGATCCTGCACCCTGGCAACGGGTACTTGAAGTACCTCCGGTAAAGGTCGGTTCGTTTACCGAAGGAGTAGAATTTACCTGGTGTTCGGTAGACGTGTTTCCACAACCGGCAGCAGTTGCCATTACAGTTGTAGTTCCAACCCAACCGTTAGAAAAGGTTAAGGTTCCTGTAGAAGAGTTGATGGTATTACCCGCATTAATGCTGGTAATATCAATACTGTAAGTTATTGCTGTTGAGGCTGTGGCGGTATAGGTTATTGAACCGGCACCATTACATCTTGAAGAACTATTACCACTTACAAAAACTGGTGCTGGTGTAGCTGTTGTGATCGTAACTGTATGCGTAGCACTTTTAGAGGCTCCGCAACCTGTAGCTACAGAGGTAATAATAGCGGTACCTGAATAACCAGTTGTATAAGTAACCAAACCAGTTGATGAATTAATAGTATTTCCAGCAGCCCTACTGGTAGCATCAAGGCTATAAGTAATGCCTGTTGAATTTGCTGCATTAGCCAGGTAAGTAACTCCTCCAACACCCTGGCAGCGGGTACTTGTTGCACCAAGGTTAAAAACGGGTGCCACTACATCATTTAAAATAGTTACTGTATGTGTTGCAAAGTCCGGTCCGTTACAACCTTCAGCGGTAGCTTTTATCGTAGATACACCGCTCCATGTTCCCAGAAAGGTAACCATACCAGTGGAGGTGTTTATGGTATTGCCTGCACTTAAGCTGGTGGCATCCAGGCTATAAGTTAAACCTGTTGTATTAGCTGCATTTGCTGTATAAGTAATGGTTGCTGCACCTTTACACCTGCTGGAATTGGTTCCGGTCTCAAACACCGGGGTTCCTACGGAGGGCGTAATGTTTACTGTATGGCTGGCAGAAAGAGGTCCACCGCATCCCATGGCGGAAACTGTAATAACAGAAGTTCCATTATATCCTGCATTATAAGTAACTGCTCCTGTTGTGCTGTTTATAAGATTGCCCAGGTTCAAACTATAACTATCAAGCGAATAGCTCAACACGGCTTTACCGGCAGAATTAGCGGTATAGATAACCGTATTACCCCCCTGGCAACGTGTTGAAGTTGATCCCAGGTTAAATGTGGTAGCCCCTACCAGGCCATTAACTGTTACTGTATGTGTAGCCACTTTAGGGCCGGAACATCCCGCAGCACTTGCAGTTATAATGGTAGTACCATTATAATTCGATACATAGGTTATTTCGCCTGTATTGGCATCAATAGTATTGCCAGCCGAAGTACTGGCCGCATTCAGGGTATAGGTTATGCCTGTAGTATTATTTGCAGAAGCGTTATAAGTTACCATTCCCGCTGCCTGACACCTGTTTGAGCTGGCCCCCATGGCAAAAACCGGAAATGTAACATAGGGGGTTGTTGTAATATTGTGGGTAGCGGTTTTCGGACCTGTGCAACCTGGAGCACTTGCAGTTACCACTGAATTACCCGTCCAGCCAACAGCAAATGTAACCACTCCGTTGGATGAATTAATAGAATTTCCGGCATAAGCATTGGTGGTAGCATCCAGGCTATAGGTAATATTACCGGAAGCATTGATTGCAGTTGCAACATACGAAACAGCGCCAGATGCCTGGCAACGCACCGAAGAAGCGCCCAGATTAAAAAGAGGATTGGTAACATAACCATTAACAGTTACTGTATGATTGGCCGTTGCAGGACCATTACACCCGGTAGCTGTTGAAGTAATAATATTGGTGCCTTCCCAGGTATTAACATAAGTAACCGCACCTGTCGCACCATTAATAGTATTACCGGCAGCAAGGCTGGCAGCATCTAAATTATAGGTAATTCCGGTATTGGTAGTTGCGGTTGATGAATAGGTTACCGTTCCTGCGGCCCTGCACCTGGTTGAATTAGTGCCCAGTGAAAAAACCGGCGTACCTACGGTAGCCGTTGTAGTTACGGTATGCGTACTGGATTTTGGACCGCTGCATCCTGTTGCTGTTGCAGTAATGGTGGAGTTACCTGACCATCCGGCAACCCAGTTAACTACTCCGGTTGCAACACTTATTGTATTTCCTCCTCCCCTGCTTCCGGCATCAAGCGTATAACTAATACCTGTCATATCCGTTGCAGAAGCAGCATAACTTATTGAACCAGTACCCTGGCACCTGGTGGTACTTGTACCTAAATCAAAAAACGGCGTGCCTACAATAGGTGTTGTAGTAACCGTATGTGTTCCAACAGATGGCCCGTTACAACCGGTTGCTGTTGCAGTAATAATGCTTGTACCCGACCAGGCAGAGGTATAGGTTACTTTACCGTTTACATCTATGAAATTTCCGGCTGCCCTGCTGGATGCATCCAGTGCATAAGTAATACCTGTGTTGGTAGTGGCAGTGGCAGTATAAGTAACGGCTCCGCCTGAGCCACCCAGTTGGCAACGGGTAGAACTGCTGCTTAAAATAAAAATAACCGGACCTACCGTTGCCGTTACGGTAATAGTGTGGGTAGCAGTTTTTGGACCGCTACAACCAGCTGCACTGGCAGTAATAATTGTAGTTCCGCTATAGCTATCCACAAAGGTTACTTCTCCTGTGGTAGTGTTAATGGTATTTCCTGCTGTCAGACTGGAACCATTTAAAGTATAGGTAATGCCTGTTGTATAATTAGCGGAAGCATCGTATTCAATAACCGCTGCACCCTGGCAACGGGTTGATGACCCCCCGGCTGAAAACACAGGCGTGGTAACATAAGGGGTAGTGTATACTGAGTGGGTGGTAATAAGTGGTCCGCTACATCCGTTAGCGGTAACTGTAATGGTTGACGTTCCGGTATAGCCGCTGGTAAAAGTAACCGTACCTGTAGACGCATTGATTGTATTTCCGAAAAATCTACTGAAGCCATCAAGAGCGTAAGTAATGCTGGTGGCATTATCAGCGGTTGCTGCATAAGGCACATTACCCGAACCCTGGCACCGCACTGACGATGCACCAAGGTTGAAAGTCAGGTTAGCCACATAGTCGTTGGTGGTTATGGTATGCGTAGCAGTTTTGGGACCATTACAACCAGTTGCAGTAACGGTTATTACCGAAGTGCCAGACCAGGGTTCAACATAGGATATGGTACCGGTGCTGCTATTGATAGCATTTCCTGCCGCAAGGCTGGTTGCATCCAGCGCATAGGTAATACCGGTATTGGTAGTGGCGGTGGCAGTATAGGTTACATTACCTGCTGCCCTACACCTTGACGATGTTGCGCCTAATGCAAACACCGGTGTACCTACCGTAGCAATAGTAGTAACCGTATGGTTTGATGATTTGGGTCCGCTACAACCTGTGGCCGTTGCCGTAATAGTTGAGTTACCCGTCCATCCTGCTGTCCAGTTAACAACCCCTGTTGAAGCATTTATAGTATTGCCTGCTCCCCTGCTTCCAGCATCAAGTGTATAATTTATACCGGTATTATCTGTAGCATTAGCTGCATAGGTTACCGTACCTGCTCCCTGGCAGCGGCTGGTTGAACTGCCCAGGTCAAAAATTACATTGCCAACTATGGGTGTGGTGGTTACTGTATGTGAAGCTGTGGTTGGTCCGTTACAGCCGGTAGCTGTGGCGGTAATGATAGAAGTGCCGGTCCATGCTCCAATGTAAGTGACTGCCCCGGTTGCTGCATTAATAGTGTTGCCGGCCGCAAGGCTGGTTCCGTCTAAAATATAACTAATTCCGGTATTTGTAGTTGCGTTAGCGGTATAGGTAACTGTGTTTGCAACCTGGCAACGGGTAGAAGTAGCACCCAAACTAAATACAGTTGGACCAACAGTAGCGGTAACTGTGGCAGTATGTGTAGCGGTTTTAGGTCCGTTACAACCAGCGGCACTGGCTGTTATTATGGTGGTGCCGCTATAGATAGCTACAAAGGTTACTTCACCCGT
>JBBSJX010000012.1:0-22606 GCA_038256825.1 Chitinophagales bacterium | reverse complement strand
GGAGTATAGTCCTGCTGAGGCCTTACATCATTATCAGCATAGCTGGTAAACGAGTCATCTACCCCTCTATGGTTTCTTTTGCCCCAACCCGCACGTTTACCAAACATGATATATAAACCGGCTGTTATAAAAATGATAGGCCAGAAAAAAGGACGAAGGTTTATGCCATCGCTCATTTTATCAGCCATAAAAATACCTCCTACAAATAAAATAATTAACCAGGGGCCGGGCCTGAAACCATGACGCACACCAATAAACAAACCTAACATAATAAAAATCATAGGCCAGCTAAACAACCATTCCGGAAAGTTAATGCCGGAATTACGGGCAAATAAAAATCCACCAATAATTAATAAAAACAGCCCGGTCCAAACATTTCCTCTTCCATCCCCGGGTCTTCTAAAACTATTTCTTCTACTTAATTTTTCTTCGTTCATAATTGTAAATTTTAAACAAAGTAAAGCACACACTTCATCCAGGCCAATGCCTTATAGGTAGGGGTATAATAAAACCTCGGTAAGCGGGGGTAAAATGGCGGTGAAGCAAATTATTAAACCATAAACCAGTTGTAGTATGTAGATAAATACAAATAAAAAAAAGGAATAATTTATGGACCAAACATAATTTTACTATTAAGCTTTTGTTGCGTCGCACTCGTGTACCACATAACCCATAGCAGCATTCATTATACAGTTATAGTATTATAAAAGTGCTCCATTAAGCATTAAAGCTAAAGTGTGCGAACCGCCGGCAGGCGGTCAGGCTGCAACAAAAGAATCATTTCCAGATACTGTCCGTTACCCAAAAAAAATTAGTGAATGGAGAGAAGATTTATAACAGTTGAACATTTAAAACCAGCTCCTGCAGTTCTTTACTGATGGATGCCTTCATTGCAAGCTTTTGGTTAAGTATTAAATTATGAACGGGCATTATAAGATCAATTTCGCGGTCAACATAACTGCTTATTGAAAAGTACCACGTAATGTATAAAGAAGAAAACAAGTCCTGGTAATCACCCAGTTTTCCTGCAAAAGTTTCAATCGTTTTTTTATCAAAATTTATTGGCAACTTATTTTTATGTTTTTTAAAAACACGCTCATTATAAATAAAATCTTTAAACAACCGCCTGATTTCATGCATCCTTTTATCGTCAAAAGGCATGGCTGCAAGCTGGTTCAACGTTTCGCAAAAGTGCTTTGTGTAAAGGGTTAAGGCATCTTTACCCACCTTTTTATCGATGCTTTGTATGGCAGTATTTCGAACGACCTCAAGATCAAAATTAGTTGAATGAAGTTGTTGAATGAGTACCATCTCACGTTTTTCCAGGTAGTTATAATACTTAAAGGGCACTTTTAAATGATTGTTTCCACACATTAATCGCAAACGTTTTTTTTGCAATTGCATGTTCCTTACCTCACCAATCATCCCATACAATTGCTGCAATATCGGGTGAATAACTATTAGAGATTTTGCATCCGTACCAATACTTAATAAATTTAAAAAAGCTCTTAATTTTTTTATAGCAATCCTTAATTCATGAATGTTTACTTCGGTGCAATCCTTATTTACCAGGTTATAAAAACCGGCAATCTTTTTCATTCGCTTATCAATCATCTTTTTTACCGTAACCTTTTTCATAAAGCGAAGTTTAAGTTCAAGGGATCAATAATTATCCATTTCTTAAAATTAACGGGTTTCAACTTGTTTACCCTTATCAAGCTTTAAAACTTTGGTTACACTTTCAGGAATATCATCGCTGTAATGACTAACATAAATTAAACTCACATTGCTGTTGGAGCAAATAATATTTAAAAGCTTTTTAAATTGAAGCGTTTGCTGTTGGTCAAAACCCTGGCAGGGCTCATCAAGAATTAATAATGACGGGTTTTTTACCAATGCCCGGGCAAGCAAACACAACCGTTGATTTATCGAAGATACATTCCGCAGTAGTCTTTGAGCAAGCGGGTCAACACCAAGTAGGTTCATCCAGCGCCGGGCAATTAAAGCAAACTTTTCATTGCTCGGCCTAAACAATCCTATAGTATCGTAAAAGCCTGATTCAACAGCCTGCAGGCAAGTTGTATCCATAGGAAAGTATTGGTATAACTCCGGAGAAAAAAAACCAATGTTGCGTTTTATATCCCATATACTTTCACCGCTTCCTTTTTTACGATCAAACAGCATTATATCATTAGCAAAAGCCTGGGGATTGTCGCCATTAATAAGGCTAAGCAAGGTTGATTTACCTGCACCATTGGGTCCTAAAAGCGCCCATCGTTCGCCTTGTTTGATTGTCCAGTTAATATTATCTAAAATAACTTTATCATCATACCTGATAAAAATACCCTTCATCAGAACAATATGTTCAAACTTTGTAAATGGCTTTACTGAAATCAAATCAATCACCTCCTGTTCATCTATTTCTATGTCTTCCAACATTTCATCCACTGCAGCCTTATACTGGCTTTTTGGTATAGTTATAATGTTATTGCTGTTTTTTACAATCGCAATATTTGTAATAGCCGCGGGAATATCCAAAACTGGAACAGACAAAACTATGGTGACCCCTGACTCCGCCACCTGATTAATGAGTTCTTTAATGTCCATTCTTGATTGCTCATCAAGACCGGCTAATGGATTTTGCAGTAATAAAAGAACAGGATTGCGCAATAATGCAGCAGCAATTAATACCCGGCGGGTTTCACCATTTGAAAGTTTTATTAAACCTTCATCTAACAAATGATACAGGTTTAGCCTCTTGATGGTATTATCTAAAGTCCAGGAATGATCCGTTCCAAAATGTTCAACATTTTTTAAGTATTCTAATACAGTATCCGAATTTTCAGAATCTATAGAATTGAAACGTTGTTGGTAATAAAAATCCTGCATACCCGATAGGTTGCGGAATTGATGGCGCGAAGCTACATATGCAATCAATTTTTGAGGAGCAGGATCACTTAAAAAACGACTATTGCGTGCAATAATTTTATCATTAAGGTGGAACGTTTTTTTCCCATTAATAATATTTACTTTTCCGGCAAGGGCATCCAGCAATGCACTTTTTAAAGGTTCATTATCCCCCACCAAAGCCACATGTTTCCCCTGTTCTACACTAAAATTTATGTTTGAAAAAGAACTTTGATCAGGATAACGCAAGGTTACATTTTGTAAAGACACAATAACTTCAGTCACATTTAATAATTTAAATCATCAGAAACAAACACGGTAAAATTTAAGTTACCGAATGCAGTACTGATATAATCTCATTCAACAGTTCTTTTTCTTCAATAGTAAACTTAGCCTCGTTATCAGTGTCCATTGAAACGCGGTATTGCTGCTCTTCATCATGCTCCAGCAAAAGAAGATGATCGTTTAGCTGAACTTCAATTTTATGTATATAACCATAATTAATAACTTTTGCTTTAAACGAAAGTTCTTTGCCCCTATAAGTAACCGGTATTTCAATTTGATTATCCATTGGGCAAATATGCTTCATCGTAGTGAAACCTTTCCAAAATAAAAATCAAAACGAATAGATCAATTGGTTAAATCGTTTAATCAATTGCTTAGTCACTGTTCCTACATGGCCATTGCCTATAATATTGCCATTAACGTTAAACACAGGGAAAATATTTTTTGTACTGCTCGTTACAAAAGCCTCCTTGCATGTATATAATTCTTCAACTAAAATATCCCGCTCTTCAATTTCAAAATCACTGCTAAAATGCTTCAAAACTTGTTTTCTAATAATACCTTTCAATAAATTTCTGGCGGGAGTAGCAATACGACCTTCTTTTGTAACAATAAAAAAATTAGCCCGGGGACATTCAGTAATCACACCATTCATTTCATATAAAACATCATCCGCATGATGCTGTTGTATTAACGGTTGCAACCAGATAGCCATAAGGTAATCGGTTGTTTTTATATGTGGCATTTGCCGTTGATGGCTATAGGTCATTAGCCTAAGACCAGCCGGTTCGGATGCGCCATTCATAATTAAAGGTAGCTGGGTAATTACCAGATTGGGGTGCGACAAGGTATAACCATCATCAGCATAACCACCAGTAAGAATAATTTTTACACCGGAATCGGGGAGTTTATTTTGATCCAGCATTTGATATAATTTAACCTTTAAATGATCACGCTCATAAGGAAGGGTTAGGTGCATTTGGGCAGCAGAAAAGTATAAGCGATCAAGATGATCTTCTAAAAAAATTGGTTTATGGTTAATCGTTTTAAAAAAATCAAATACACCATAACCACGTTGTATAGCCAGGTCGTTTATATGCAAAAAGGCTTTATCGGATGGTATAATTAAATCGTTGATTAAAACATAAGGCATATTACATTATTTAGGTTGCACAAATCAATTCAAATATATTGAATTGAAAAACTATACAGTAAACACTTTTAGCAACATACCTAAATAAATAATTAAGACAATTAAAAAAGAAAAATTAAAAAAGAAAAAAATATATATTGTTTAAACCCTCATTAAAAATATTTGAGGCTACTTTATTACATATTCATCCCCGCCATTGAATTTACTCCATTGCGTAAAAGATATTCACTGTTTAATAAATAAGCACCCGAAACAACTACCACATCCAACGATGAAATTCCTTGTTTAATTTCCACTTTATTTCCACTTTCTCCACCTATCACAATCTGTTTCATTTTAAAACTATTATTCCCTGTCTTTACCCATACATACGGCTGGCCGGTTGTTCTTATAATTGCTTCTGCGGGTAATGCGATTACCTGGGAACTGTTATTATTTACATAAACATTGGCCGACATTCCTGGCTTTAACTCGTTACCAGCATTAGAAATTTTAACCCTCAATAAATTAACCCTGGTTTGAATGTTGATTTCCGGACTTGCAAATTCAATTTCCCCTTCTATCTTTCTATTACCTAATGCAGGTATTTGAACCATTACTTTTTTTGCATTATTCATACCGGCTAGCTGTGATGCATACGCCTGGGTTTCAACCCAAACAGAAGAAGTATTGGCTAAGCGCATGATTGACTGGCCTTCTATAACATAAGCGCCTTCAATAATATTTAATTGATTAATGTAACCACTTGCCTTGCTGTAAAAAGTTGTAATAAAGGACGGTTTGCTATTTACAGACAAAGCCCTCACCTGGCCTGAAGTCATTCCCCATAATAACAATTTATGCCTGGCAGCGTCAACTAAATGGTTGAAATTTATTACGCCAGAATTTTGAGTACTTCGTTGTTGAAGTAAAAGAATATACTCCTGTTTTGCACTATTTAACTCTTCGCTGTACAAATCAAATAACCTCGCTCCTTTCGCAACAAAATCGCCCATGTTTTTATAATATAGATGTTCTACCCTGCCTTTAACTCTTGCACTTACTATTTCAATGTTGTTCTCATTGAATGTAACGGTACCGGTTAATACATTACTACTTTTAAAATTTACTTTTCCAATAGTATCAACCAGGATATTTGCTGTACGAATTTGCAGATCAGTAAGGGTAAGTTCATTTACCATACCCGGATCATTGTGGCCCATATCGTTTGATGAACTATCTAAATCCATTAATGAACTGGAATCAGAATCCGTTTCCATCATTTTCATTGTTGAATCAATATGAATTGGTTGCAATGGAATTAAATCCATATGGCAGATAGGACATTCACCAGGTGCATCTTTTAAAACCTGTGGATGCATGCTACAGGTATATTGAACTAACGGCTGCCCACTTTCTTTTTTTTTGGAGCCACAAGATGCAAGCATAAAAATTAAAAGGAAGGTTATTAATACATTTTTCATAATCACTCGTTAATTTGAATAAAGCTCTCGTTCTCGGTTAAAAATTGAGCATTAACTACTACACTATCTTTTGCATCAATTCCGGAAAGTATTTGTATTCTTCCATCTTTTTCAAGTCCGGTAGTTACTTGATGGGCTCTCAATAATTGTCCATCTTTTTTAAATACTACCCTGTTTAGTCCTAACGATAAAACAGCAGTAGATGGTAACCATTTAATTTGCTCAGCTTTGGTAAATATGGTTGCCTGTACCTGGCTGCCTATAGGTAATTTAGATTTTCTATTATTTATATAAACCCTGGCCAGCATTGATCTGGTTTGACCTGAATAAAAAGGCTCAATATAAGAAACAGTGGATCGAATGTTTATGGCAGCAGTTTCTGCACTTATTACAACCGGATCACCCGTTTTTATCAACCCCTGCTCGCCTGGCGAAATATTAAGTGAAACGATTGCTTTGTCGGTATTAATTACATTAAAAATTGATTGTCCAACCTCCAGGTAAGCGCCCTCTTTTAACGACAATTCTTCTGTAGCAGCAGTTATCATTCCCGGATCATTTTGTACCGTTTGAGGAAAGGCATTTATTGAAGCGGCCGGCAAATCGGTAACATAACCAGAATAGTTACTATAAACACTAATACTATAAATGGGTTTGCCTGATTTGGCAATTTGATTTAATTGTCCCTGGGTTAAACCCAGCAGTATCAAACGCTGTTTTGCCGCATTAATCAATGAAGCATTACCGGGATCATTTTGTAAAAGAAATAAATAGTTTTGTTGCGATGTTACCAATTCCGGGCTATAAATATCTAATACTTTTTCTCCTTTTTTAATAACCTGGTAACGGTACTTAACATATAAATTTTCAATCCTGCCCGAAATGCGTGAGGAAATTACACCGGCCTGCCTGTAATCGTATTGCACTGTTCCTAGAGCGGACACTTCTATTGCTTCAGTACTGGTTTCTAAAGAAACCACCGGCAAACCTGATATAACATATTCGTTCGTTGGTTTAAGTAATGCGTCTAAAGGCAAATTTTTATGCACAGGTTCTTTAACAATTTCTTTATCCGACAATCGCATGCCCGCCATTCCTTCATGATTATCAGTTGCCTTATCCTTACATGAACTTATGAGGATTATTGCCGATAAAAAGCCTGATATTATTATTCTATTTTTCATTATTCTTTAATTTCCAGTATGCGTTCCAATTCAGCCTGAAGCACTAATAATTGTTGTAATTGATCCAGGTATTCCAATTGAATTTTATTATAACTTTCCCATGCATCATATAAAACAAAAAGCTTTTCAGTATTTTGTTCATAGGCCAATTGGGTGGTCTGGTAATTTCTTTTTAAAGCAGGTATAATCTCATCTTCATAAACCTGCACCATTTTTTTTCTTTCTTCAATTTCTGATTTAATGGAATAAGCCTCCCCCAACACTTCATTTATTACGGCTTCCTTTTCTTTTTCCTGCGATATAGCTTTCCATTTTAAACTCTCCATATTTGCCCTGATACCCTTAGATGACCATTTGGCAAAAGGGATTTTTACCATTGCCATTATGGAGTAGCGCATAGGCATATTCAGCCCCATCATATGATCGTATTTTAATCCAAACGATGGTTGCAGCTTTTGATTTTCTACTTCTGTTTGCAGGTTGGTTAATTTTATTTCATTGTTAACAGCAGCAATATCGCTGCGTGATGATAAAATGGAAAGGCTGTCAATTTCAATTGTTGAAAAATCTTTCACCACATAATTGGTATCTATTTCAAAGGCAAACATGCGATCGCGGTGCATTAACGTGTTTAATGCAATCCGTTTTTGAACCACCTCATTTTTTAGTTGAATTTGTAGGTTATGAATATTACCAAGGGCAGCTTTGGCTTTGTAGTAGGATGTTATATCACCAGTATTGTTTTGGTATTTTAATTCTGCCGTTTTAATCATAAATTTTATCAGCCTTTCATTTTCTTCTAAAACAACAGTTTTTTTCTTTAGTACCATCCATTCATAAAAATTCTTTTTTGCTGATTTAAACAGGTCGTTCTGCGTCACAATTTTATTCTGCTTTGTAACGTCACTCATAGCATTCATAAAATTGAATTCAGCATCCTGCCGCTTTTTATTAGGAAACATTTGCTCGGCCGAAATCATATACATACCCATGCCTTCTCTCCCATTCATGCCTTTAAAATAGGTGGGGTTATATGGAGCCATAAAAAGCCCTGCTCCTATCTGCGGAGCTTCCCAGGTATATGCTCCTTTTGCAGCTTCTTTTTCCGAGTTGATTTTTGCATCAAACATCTGAAGGTGCTGGCTACGGTGAGTTATGTCCATCAGTATTTCATGCAATCCCAACGTGTCTTGCGCCGGACTTTTATAAAAAGCAGCCAGAACAAACAATATGATTAAAATCTTTTTCATAATTAATGATTTGCTTCTAACACTTCAATTTTTCCAAACTTTTTTAATTCGTATTCCTTTGTCATTAAAAAAATTAAGGGTGTAACTAATAATATGTGAATGGCCGATGTAAAAACACCTCCAACCATAGGCAATACAATAGGTTTCATTACATCGCTACCCACTCCATGACTCCACAGAATGGGTATTAAAGCAAACAAGGCAACCGAAACCGTCATTATTTTAGGCCTTAAACGTTTTGCTGCACCATTAATCACATATTCTTTCAAATCGGCATTGGTAATACACTCACGTGAATTACCCTTTACCGCTACTAACTGTTGCATAGCATCATTTAAATAAATTACCATAACAATACCGGTTTCTACTGCAAGGCCAAACAAAGCAATAAATCCCACAGCAACTGCTACAGATAAGTTTACTCCCCATAAATAAATCATGACAACACCTCCTATTAAAGCGAATGGAATGGTTATGAGATTTAAAAAGGCTTCGCGAATAGAGTGAAAGGCAAAATACATAGCACCAAAAATGATGAGCAATACAATTGGAATGATCAACTTGAGGGTTTGTTCGCTGCGGATAAGGTTTTCATATTGTCCACTCCATTCCAAAAAATAACCTTTGGGAAGCCGTGTTATCATGTTATCCAATTTACTTTTTGCGGCCGTAATCGTACTGCCTAAATCCCGGTCTCTTACATTAAATAATACAGCCCCCCTTAACAAAGCATTTTCCGAATTAATCATTGGCGGCCCTTCGGTAATAGTTATATTGGCAACTGCTTCTAATGGTATCGGGCCAAATTTTGGGGTTTGAACCTGGAGATTTTTTAATGCCGGAATGTTATTGCGAAAATCCTGGCCAAAGCGGGCGCTAACAGAAAAGCGTTCCCTACCTTCCACAGTAGTAGTTAATGGTAACCCACCTAATGCAGTTTCAACAATGGCATTCACATCATCGATACTGATTCCATAACGGGCAATTTCGTTGCGCTTGATGGATATGTCAATATATTTTCCTCCGGCAATGGGTTCCACATATAAATCTTCCACACCATTAATTCCAGCTAGTTCTTTCTTTATTTTCTGAGAAAGTGCATCAATCGTATCCAGGTTTTGGCCATACACTTTTACACCAACATCGGTACGTATACCTGTTGAAAGCATGTTGATCCGATTTATAATAGGTTGTGTCCAGCCATTGGTTACACCGGGAATTTGTAATTTTTGATTGAGTTCCGATACAATCTCTTTTTTAGTCAATCCTGATCTCCATTCATTCATTGGTTTTAAAAGAATAATTGTTTCAATCATGCTGATGGGTGAATTATCCGTAGCAGAACTTACCCTGCCGGCTTTTCCCAAAACCGTTTTTACTTCAGGAACCGATTTAATAATCTTATCCTGTACTTGTAAAATTCTTTTAACCTCCGAGTTAGAAACATCCGGAAGCGTGACAGGCATAAACAAAATGGAGCCTTCATCCAGGGGTGGCATAAACTCCCTGCCTAAACTCATTAGTAATGGAATAGAAATTACCAACGCAATAATATTAACCGCTAATGTTGTTTTGCGCCATTTAATACATGCCCTTATTAAAGGCTCGTACATCCGTTCTAAAAAACGGTTAACCGGGTTAACATTCTCAGGGCGAAATCTACCTTTCATAAAAAAAGAAATCAGCACCGGGGCAAGGGTAACTACCAGTATTGCATCAACAATTAAAATAAAAGTTTTGGTATAAGCCAATGGATGAAACAATTTACCCTCCTGCCCGGTTAAAAGAAAAACAGGAAGAAAGGAGGTAATGATGATCACCGTTGAAAAAAATACACCCCTTGAAACCTGCTTGCTGGCTTTCTCAATTATTGAGAGCCGCTTTGTTTCGGGGATCTTATTATATGGGGAAAATAATTTCTTTTTCATTGAGCGCTATGCTTTATAATTTTATTTTTTTGCCGAAACACCTACCATAAGTACAAGAGTGCGAACCGCCATTGGCAGGTCTGGCTGCAACGATGTTGGTTTATGTGGTACTGCCCGGCCCATCCATCTTCCTATTATTTACCGGATCATTTTGATAGTCGGAAAGATGCCTGTACGAGTTTTCGGACATGATGATACCGTTATCTACAATTACTCCAATGGCCAGCGCAATACCGGTAAGCGACATAATATTTGATGTAACACCAAAAAGGTTTAAGAGTATAAAACTGATTGCAATGGTGATAGGAATTTGAATGATAATGCTTAAAGCACTACGCCAATGCAAGAGAAATAACATAACAATAAGGCAAACGATGAGTATTTCCTCTACCAGTTTTTCTTTGATGTTTTCTAAAGCTCCTTCTATAAGTGTACTTCTATCATAGGCTACTTCAAACGTTACTCCTTCGGGCATTCCTTTCTCAACATCTTTCATTTTAGCTTTTAAGGCCTGGATAACCTTATCGGCATTTTCACCATACCGCATTACTACAACGCCGCCTACCGCTTCACCCTGGCCGTCTTTATCAAATACCCCGAGACGCGGCTCGCTACCCATTTGCACCTGTCCTATATCCTTAATCCGCACCGGGATACCATTGTTATTTTCAACAGCAATGCTTTCAATATCCTCCTGGTTTTTTATATAACCCAAACCTCGAATTATATAACTGGTACCCGCCATTTCAAGCTTACCGCCACCTACATTATTGTTATTTGATTTAACAGCCTGCATTACTCGCTGCATAGAAGTGTTGTAGTACTGTAGTTTTATAGGGTCCACCACAACCTGGTATTCTTTTTCGTAGCCACCAAACGAGGCTACCTCCGCTACACCGGATACGGTTTGCAAAGCAAACTTTACATACCAATCCTGTAAGGCTCTTTGCTCACCCAAATTCATTTCGGGTGCTTTTAGGGTATACCAGAAAATATGCCCTACCCCTGTGCCCTCCGGTCCAAGAGATGGCGTAACATCTGCAGGCATTAACCGCTGGGCATAATTCAACTTTTCAACCACCCGGCTACGAGCCCAGTATATGTCCACATCATCTTCAAAAATGATGTAAACAAAACTCATCCCAAACATTGAAGTACCCCTGATGTTTTTTACTTTGGGTAAGCCCTGTAGGTTGCTTACCAACGGATAAGTTACCTGGTCTTCCATAATGCGGGGGCCACGTCCTACCCATTCAGTAAAAACAATTACCTGGTTTTCCGACAGATCGGGAATGGCATCAATGGGACTGCGCAACATTTCCACTATACCATATGCAAACAAACCGGCAGCAACTATAAGCACCACCAGCCTGTTACGCAAGGATAGCTCAATTAATTTTTGAACCATTATTTTAAAATATTAGTAAGATTAATGAGCACTATCGGTTTCAGCCAGATCATTTTGTGCTTTCTGCATTTCGGCTGGTGTCATATTTCTCTTTTCCAGGTCCATATGGCAAATCGGGCATTGTTCTTTATGCTGTTTTGAAATCTGGGGATGCATTGGGCAGCTATAGGTTTCGTTCTTCGCTAAATCGCTGGATTGCTTGTTACCACAGGCTGTAAAAATTAATGCAAAGGAAAAAACTACTGTAAGTATGATTAAAATACGTTTCATTTCTTTTTAATTATAAGTATAGAGAAGGAAGTTGAACCTGCTGTAAAAACAGGTAAATACTGCAGCATAGAGCTGCTAAAATTAGAAATGAAATATCAGATAAGGAAAACGCAGTTGCGAAGGTATAAAGGCCCTCCCGTGGTGGGCGGCGCATTGGTAACAGGAAATTTTTGAGCAACCGAAATAGTGGAATTATTTACCGGGGCCTGATAGTATGAAGGAGTAAACGATACAACCTTGGTCCATTGCAAAACCGTTTCAGTAGTTTTATAATCGGTTGCAAGCTTTACACTTTTTTGCTCGTTGGTGCAGCAGCCTTGTTTATTTTTCATCCCACAATTACTGCACTCCTGGGATTGAGTATCGCTAAAATTCATGCTTACCAGCTTATCCATACAGTAGTGTAATTGTACAGTAGCACCGGTAGCGGCGCTCATATACAAAACAGTAATTAATATGGTAAGTAGTTTTTTCAACCTGCAACAAAATTATATTTAAATATTTAACTGACCGCAATAAAGCTAATTGATAACCTTTTTTGTGATTAATTTTTATACCGGCTTCAATATTACATAGCATCATCGTTGCGTCGCAATCACTTCAACTTTAGTATATAAGGCAGCATAGTTTTATTATGGTAGCCTCTGATACCTTTTTAATAACTATTGAAACACAGAAAGGTTTTATAATACTTTATGTGTTTGCTTAATAACGCCCATTACAAAAACACTTTGTACATTCCCTATATTTTCAATCTGGCTTAGCTTGTTTACATGAAAATCGTAATAGGCGTTCATATCTTCGGCAACCACCTTTAGCATAAAATCAAATTCGCCCGATATATTGTAACATTCAATTACTTCGTCCAATGCGTTAATGGTTTTAATAAATTTATCGCCGGCGTTTTTGCTGTGTTGCTTTAGAGATACATAGCAAATAACCATAAGACCCTTTTTTACTTTTGCATAATCAACCAATGTTGCATATTGCTTAATAACCCCGCTTTCTTCCATGCGCTTAATACGTTCGTGAACGGGAGTGGTACTCAGGTGTATGGTTTCAGATATTTCCTTTACCGTTATCCGGGCATTTTCCTGTAATAAACGCAGAATGGATAGATCTTTACCATCCAAACCAGTTTCGGTTATAGTTGAATCTTCTTTTTTTAAGGCTTTTGGCATATAACACTTGTAGTTTGTCCTGCTAAAGTACCCATATAATGCATTTAATCCCAAAGTTTGAGAGAGTAGTAGAACATTCTACTAAGAAAGTTATTTTTGTACCAGTTAGTTATTTGAAGAATATACAGAATGTTAATGCAGGTTATTGAATTAATGAAGCAGTAAATTTTGATAAAAGGTAAACTAAATGCTTCCATTGATGTTATAGCAGGGGAAGATATAGTGTTGATGATGCAAGCTGCGCAACGTTCAAAAGTACAAGAGTGCGACGCAACGATGAAGCTTAAAATTACCAATGCCGGCTAACAAAAAAAAAGTTTAGAAGAACAAGTTTACAAATACAGTTTTTAATTTTTAATTTATAACAAATGTCAACAGCTACTACAACAGGCACCAGATCAGAGATTGATTTTAAGTTGCCTTACAAAGTGAAAGATATGAGCCTTGCCGCATGGGGCCGTAAAGAAATTCGTTTGGCCGAAGCAGAAATGCCGGGCTTAATGAGTTTACGTGAAGAATATGGTGCAAGCCAACCGTTAAAAGATGCACGCATTGCAGGTTGTCTTCACATGACCATTCAAACAGCGGTTTTAATTGAAACCCTGACAGCTTTGGGTGCAGAGGTTAAATGGAGCTCTTGTAATATTTTCTCTACACAAGATCATGCTGCGGCGGCAATTGCTGCTGAAGGTATTGGTGTTTTTGCCTGGAAAGGTCAAACACAAGCTGAGTCTGACTGGTGTATTGAACAAACATTATTTTTTGGTGCAGCAGATCGCCCTTTAAATATGATTTTGGATGATGGTGGTGATTTAACCAACATGGTTTTTGACACTTACCCTGAATTAATTCAGCACGTTAAAGGTTTGAGCGAAGAAACAACTACAGGTGTTCACCGTTTGTATGAGCGTATGGCAAAAGGTACATTACCTATTCCTGCAATCAACATTAACGATAGTGTTACCAAATCAAAATTTGATAATAAATACGGTTGTAAAGAATCGTTAGTGGATTCTATTCGTCGTGCTACCGATGTTATGCTGGCAGGTAAAGTTGCCGTTGTAGGTGGATATGGTGATGTGGGTAAAGGTTCTGCTGCTTCGTTAGCAGGTGCTGGTTGCCGCGTTATTGTAACTGAAATTGATCCGATTTGTGCTTTGCAAGCAGCAATGGACGGTTTTGAGGTGAAGAAAATGATTGATGCGGTTAAAGAAGCTGATATTATTGTTACTGCTTCTGGCTGCCGCGATTTAATTACCGGTGTACACTTTGAAGCAATGAAGGACAAAGCTATTGTTTGTAACATTGGCCACTTTGATATTGAAATTGATGTTGCCTGGTTGAATGACAATCATGGTGCTACAAAAGATACAATTAAGCCACAGGTTGATATGTACACCATTAATGGTAAAGACATTATTTTACTTGCTGAAGGCCGCCTGGTTAATTTAGGTTGTGCAACTGGTCACCCATCGTTTGTGATGAGTAATTCATTTACCAACCAAACTTTGGCTCAACTGGAACTTTGGACAAATACTGATCAGTACGAGAATAAAGTTTATGTACTTCCAAAACATCTTGATGAAAAAGTTGCCCGTTTGCACCTTGCTAAAATCAGTGTTGTGTTAGAGGAATTAACTACTGCACAGTCAGAATACTTAGGAATTGCAAAAGAAGGTCCTTTTAAGCCAGAAATGTACAGGTATTAATTTAAAAGTATAAATGCAAAAGTAAAAAGCCCGCTTCATTTATGGAACGGGCTTTTTGCATAAACCAAAATACCGCTTTAATTTGTTTAGGCCGGAATGGTATTTGAATCTAGAAACAGTTTAATCATAACGAATAATGATACTATGGCTATCAAAAGCTTATCCAAAGACGATTTTAAAGAAAAGATATTTGATTATGAAGGATCGCAGGATTGGGAATTTAAAGGAAAACTTCCTGCCATCATTGATTTTTATACCGATTGGTGTGCGCCATGCAAATCCATTGCACCTGTATTGGAAGAACTTTCAAAAGAGTATGAAGGCCGGTTGGATATTTATAAAATAGACACCGAAAAAGAAGCAGAACTTTCTTCTCTATTTAGCATTCAAAGTATTCCAACTTTTCTTTTTATACCATTAGTAGGCGATCCAATGATACAAAAAGGCGCCTTTCCCAAAGATGTTTTTTACGAAGTAATTGAAGAGCGCCTGTTGGGAAAAGAAATTGAAACGGACGTCCCCGAAGATTAGCAGGTGATATTGTGGAAGCATTACCTCACCCATAACCTGCGTAATACTCTTGATTTTAAAAAAAGAAGCTTTTTAAGTGGTTATGGCACAATTTTAATATTTTGTAAGTAAAATAGACAAATGAATAATATTTTCAAAGGATTAATTGCAGGTTATGGCGCAAAAAAATTAGGTGGAGGTTGCTTTAGTACCATCCTTATTTTTATAGTAATCTGGTACGTATTAGGACAATGTAATTAAGTTTTGTACTAAAATTTTCAGGCTGGCAAATATGTAAATATTTGCCAGCCTTTCTTTTTGTTTTGAAATTTTTTCACCGATAATTTTTAATCATTCACCTTTACTATTAGATTATATCCTGTTTAATATTCAAATTATTCATTCCCCTTCCTGCTTCACATTATCTTTACTGATAACGAAATTTTTGCTTTAATTATACTGATTTTATTTATTTCGCGTTTTAAATAGAAACGTGGCACAATTATTTTATAATAAAGCCAACTTTTTACTTTTACATTTAAAACCTTAAGGACTAATATTTAGTATATAGTGTGGTAACAATAATTATATTTAGAAAAAACCCACTATTTTAGATCACGTCGTACGTTTATTAAGTGAAATTGAAATATTAAAAAAAATGATAGGGAGCAGAATGATAAATATAAAAGATTTTATTAATTCAGGAATAATAGAAAGTTTTGTTTTAGGATTAACAACTGATGCTGAAACAAAAAAGGTAGAAGAATTGGCATCTACTCACAGGGAAATTCGTGCTGCAATTGATGATTTCAGTTTATCTGTTGAAGAAGAAGCGAAGAAAAACGCTATAGAGCCACCACATACTGTAAAGCCGTTATTAATGGCCATTTTCGATTATATTAAAAGATTAACCGGGGGTGAGCCTATGAGCCATCCTCCTTTATTGAGCGAATCATCTAAAATCAGTGATTATGCTGAGTGGATCAATAGGCCTGATATGAACATGGATGTAAATTTTAATGACATACATGTTAAATTAATCAGCCATACTCCTCAGGCTACAACAGGTATTGTGTGGATTAAGGAAATGGCCCCGGAAGAAGTACATGATGATGAATTGGAAAGATTTTTAATTGTTGAGGGAACCTGCGAAATTACCATTGGAGACTACGTTCACAAACTGGTACCCGGCGATTTTCTAGCAATCCCATTATATTCCCAGCATTTTGTAAAGGTTACTTCAAAAATTCCCTGTAAGGTAATATTGCAACGGGTAGCCATAGCTGCTTAGTCACCGTCTAAAATTGTTTTAGAAATTTTTGTTAGTCAGGTTTCACTTAAAAGTGAAGCTTTTCGTACAGCCAGACCGACAACCGGCGGTTCGCACACTTGTACTTTAGGTAATGCTATGCAGTTAGAATTTAATTCACAAATATCTCATCGGTAAACCACCAGGCCTTATCCCCTTTGCCAATATGCCAGGTGGGCAGTTTAGGTAAAGGAGTAATCACCAACTTAATAAATTTCTCTTTTATAGGATTAAAAGTCACATCATAACCAGTAATGTACGATGGCTTTGTTTTGGTTGGCTGCTCTGGCGTAATGGTTTTAATAAGTTTCATTTTGCCTACCTGGTTACCACCCCAAACCTCAATTGATTTTGGCGGCATGATGAAACTATTAATATCAATTAATCCACTAATTGTAATAGATGAAACTTCCTTTGGTTCATTAAAACAAAGCAAAGCTTCCATACGTTGCTCCCGGTATCCCAGCCATTTACCCCCTTTAAAATTCAATTCCCCTTTCTGCCCGTCAATAATAGTTTTTCCACCATCAGCCGCAAATTTTTCGTTGGTTTTGGTTAGTAAAATAACAGAATCCGGCTTCAGCGCCGATCTGAAAAAAGCCTTGGTTGCAATATTACTGCTGATCCATCCTGGTTTAAAGGCTTTCGTTTTTATCGTCAGGTTTTTTGCTATATCCACATTCCCCTTATAAACAGAACTCGTCAGGCTATCCGGCTCGCTACCATCAGTTGTATATCGTATGCTTACCCCATTTATATAATGTTTCAGCTTAAGTTTAACCGGTTGGGTAATTACTACTTCTTCATTCTCAATTATGGGCGGAGTTAACTGTAAAATAATTGTATCGCCTGCAAAGCCGGTTTCTATATGTACATTTTTAAACTGCTTCTGCAAACCTGCTATATCCTTGGATTCTATTGGAGTATTCCAAATAAACAATTCGTTCAAATTTGTTAATGGAGCCAGGTTTTTTAAATACTGCTTTTGAATTTTAGTACCCGACACTGATAACTGGTTTAATTCTTTTAATTGCGCCAATTCCTTTAAAGTGGCACCAGTAATATTGGTAAACGATAAATTGAGCTTGCGCAGGTTACTAAACTGACCGATGATTTTTAAATCCTCATCCTTAACCGGCATCTTATTTAAATTAAGCCATACTACCTGGTTTTTTATATCTAACAACTCTTTTAACTGTTCTGGTTTGTATTGCGCAATTCCAAAAAATTCTACCGTTAAACCTGGCGAACCCTTCGCTATAGGATTTACAATCCGGTATTCATTATTCAACTTTTTTATTTTGTCATCGTCAGCGGCAGCAAAATCATAGCTTTCAACCTTGTTGTTTTCAAATTTTGTGGCAGCAATTATCCTCAGCGTATCAATAACCGGCAAATCGGCTAACCGGGTATCAAACCGGGCACCGCTTTTAATCCACCTGTAAAGTATTTCTACTTCTTCGTTAGTCAACTGTGGTTTGCCCAATGGCGGCATATGTTTCTTATGCTCCTCCGGCAAATGGATCCTGCGCATAAGTAAGCCCAGGTCATTATCAGTAGAATCCCACAAATCACCATTTTTGCCGCCTTTCAACAAAAGTTCACTGCTTTCCATTACCAGGTCGCCTTTAGCCTTTTTACTATTATGGCAGCTTACACATTTAAGTTCCAGTATAGGATGCACCACATCAGCATAAACCATGGCATCTTCAAATAAAACAGGGGTTATCTCATTTTGCTGCATTACAGGTGCCAGTAAAAAATTTTCGCCATGGGTTATATTGGAACCCTGGTGACCTGTTATTACAATTACAACCATTGCTACAAACGATGAAACAATCATGGCAGCTTTGTGCTTACGTATACGCGACCTGTAAGCATACCAGGCCAACAGCAAAAAGGATATTGCTACTCCCGACCATTTATGCCACACCAGTACATCAGGCGTATAACCTTCTTCCTTTGAAAGAAACAAGCCCATTAAAGCTGTAGTTACCGAAGCCAGTGCGGCCGAAATAAGCAATGCATCTCCAATTTTTATATTTGCCGCCCGGTCGTTTTGCCTGAACCCCATAAACAGTTCCCAAAAAATGCAAAGCACCAGTAATACAATAGGAAAATGTAAAATAAGCGGGTGCATTCTTCCAACTACCTGAAGCCAACCCGGCACCATTATTTGGCTATCAAACAGTAATAAAAAGGCCAGCAAGCAATTAAGTACAAATGTGATATTAAACAGTATGGATTTAGGATAATGCATGTTCTAATAAACTTTTATTTCATCAACAAATAGCCAGGCTGGTTTGCCACTTCCGGGATGGGTTGCAGGCATGGATTGAAGCGGGTATATAACAAGTTTTAGTTTTTGAGCTGTAATCTTCTTCCGGGGTTTTAAAATGGTGTAAACAGTGCTGCTTTCTTTTATAAAAGCTGTTTGCGAAGCATTCATTTCAGCGGCCTGCACAAAACTATTTTGCCGCTCATCAAAAGCAAATAATTTAATTTGAATGGGTAAAAACACCCACGAATTATAATCGTGCAGCATATTGATTAAAACCTCCGATATCTTTTGTTTTTTCTGAAGGTTTATTTCCAGCTCAACCGAATCGGTTTGAAAACCTAACCAGTTTTTACTGTTTATACCGGTAACACCTCCCTGGTTATCAAACAGGGTTTGGGGGCCATTTCCTTTAAACCTTTCATTCGGAGCTGTATAAGCAACTGATTTTATTTTTAAACCCTCCTTTATAAAAGCTGCCCTCATTGTTTCCGAAGGCAAAAAACCATCAGCAAATACTTTTGCCTGTAAGTTGGTTATGCTGTTACTAAACTTTAACGGCGAGCGATAAACCGGGTCTTTATCTGTAGGAACTTTTCCATCTAAAGTATAATGAATGGTTGTTCCCGACATGGCAAATTGTAGACTCGCCACCGTTGATGAAGTAAAAAAAACGGATTCATACTTTAGCAAAGGCGGAGCCAACTGAAACACTGGTTGAGCACGAAGGTGTACACTAATCACTACCACCATTAAACCTAAATAGTATTTCCTCATTAAGCTATGGGTGATAATTTATAAGGATAAACCTTGCCCGAGTTCCATTGCGCTACATACATGTTTTCTTCATCATCTATACAAACATCATGGGGATAATCAAAACATTTAATGGTCTGGTACATTTCATCAAGTTTGCCACCTGTATAATTAGGGGTAGAGCCTCCTAAATTGGAAACCACCTTATTATTCTTATCCAATATGGTTACAAAGCCCGACTTTTTACCCTGGCTTGCATTGCTTTGTAATACGGCTGCATATAAATAATCGCCTTTAATTACGGGGCGACAAACCCAGGCACCAGGCAAATCAATGGTTTCAATGTATTCTCCTGCCATCGTAAAACGCTTAAAAGCATTTTCCTGCCGCGATGTAACAATAAGTGTAGGATTATTTTTATTACGGCTGTCAATACAAACCCCGTGTGCATTCTTCAAATGTTTCGCTTCAGTTCCCCTGCCGCCAAAATGATTTTTGTAACGGCCTGCTGCATCATATTGAATAATGAAATCTTTACCATAACCGTCTGCCACATAAATATCGCCGTTGGGCGCTATAGCCGTTTCGGTGGGCACATATTCTTCAGGCTTTGTATATTGACCGGTTTCTTTTGGATAATCCAGCTTCAGCAGCACCCTGCCGTCAACAGTAGTTTTTATAACCTGGTGCAAATTATTATCGCAAATAAACATTACATCCTGTCCGTTTTCGTTAAACAGGGTAAATCCATGAGCACCGGGATATTCACTTCCCCAGGTAGAAAGCAGTTTACCGCTCTTATCATAAATCAGCACATTGTTTTTAACCTCGTTGGTCAGCAGCATAATATTTCCTTTGCTGTTTTGCACCATTTCGTGGCAATCGTTCACCGGGTTTTTGGCAACATCGGCCTGGCTCCATTGGGTGTTTAAACGATAGCGTTTATTATTATGACCCAAAATGGTTTCTTCAACAAAAATTTCAGGCTTCCATAAAATGCCTGTAATACCTAACGAGGTGTTTTTAATAAATTTTCTGCGGTGCATATGGTAAGGATTTAGGTGTTTATATTTTTTTATGAACCAAACTAATTGCTACTATTTTGCTTTGGTTGCGTCGCACTCTTGTACTGAATCACTTTAAGCAACTTTAATAATCTTTTGAACCAGGAGCCGTTGTTATAAAATGGTGCTTATATAAACTGCCGTACAAGTGTGCGACGCAACGATGCTATATTTTATAACTTATGCCCGGCTCCAAACAAAAAAACTTATGCAATGAGGTCGTTAATTACTTTGCCGGCTACATCGGTTAACCGGTAGCGGCGGCCCAGGTGTTTATAAATTAATTTTTCATGATCGAGGCCCATCAGGTTTAAAACGGTTGCATGAAAATCGTTTACGTGTACCGGGTTTTGAACAATGTTGTATCCAAACTCATCGGTTTCGCCATAAACGCCCGGTTTAATTCCACCGCCTGCCATCCAAATAGTAAAACACCTGGGGTGATGATCCCTGCCATAGTTTTCTTTTGTAAGCTTGCCTTGACCATAATTGGTGCGGCCAAACTCACCTCCCCAAATTACCAGGGTTTCATCCAGCAATCCCCGTTGTTTTAAATCGGTAATTAACGCCGCCGAGGATTTATCTGTATCCAGGCACTGCCCCATAATTTCACCCGGCAGGTTGCCGTGACTATCCCAGCCCTGGTGGTATAACTGAACAAAACGCACCCCGTTTTCCGAAAGCTTACGGGCCAGCAAACAATTAGCTGCATAGGTGCCCGGGGTAAGGCAATCAGGACCGTACATTTTTACAATATCCTCCGGTTCTTTGCTCAGGTCGGTAATTTCGGGCACGGCCGTTTGCATACGGTAAGCCATTTCGTACTGCTGTATTTTAGCCTTTATTTCGGGGTCGCCAAAATCGTTAAATGTTCCTTCGTTTAACTCGGTTAGTTTGTTAAGCATAGTCCTACGGTCCAACTGGTCAATACCATCCTGGTTGTTCAGGTAAAGTACCGGGTTTTCGCCGCTGCTAAATTGTACTCCCTGATGCACCGAATCTAAAAATCCATTGGTCCACAATTTTGAATACACCCCTTGCCCGTTACCCTTACCTTTTGAAAGCAACACGCAAAATGCAGGCAGGTTTTTATTCTCGCTGCCCAGGCCATAACTCAACCACGAACCCATGCTGGGGCGGTTGCCCACCTGTGCCCCCGTTTGAAAAAACGTAAGGGCGGGATCGTGATTAATTGCCTCAGTGTACATGGTTTTTACAAAACACAAATCATCCACTACTTTAGCTGTATGGGGTAACAGCTCGCTGATCCAGGCACGAGCCTCGCCATATTGGTTAAACTGGAATTTAGTACCTGCCAGGGGAAATTTGGCCTGGTTGGCCGTCATCCCGGTAAGGCGTTGGCCCTTGCGAATGGACTCTGGTAAATCCTGTCCAAACATTTCCTGAAGTTTGGGTTTGTAGTCAAATAAATCAAGTTGCGAGGGCGCACCATTTTGAAAAAGATATATTACCCTTTTTGCTTTTGGTGCAAAATGGGGCAACCCATTCATGATGGCTTCTTCATCGGTACTACCCGAAAAGAGATCGGGAATTAGTAAAGAGCCCAAAGCAGCTCCACCAATACCCATACCCAGCCGCGATAAAAATTTACGGCGGTTATAACCCAGGCTATGTTCGAGCAATTGTTTGTTCATAACTTAAGATTTTGTAATGGCCTCTTCCATATTATAAATCATTGTAATCACCTTCATTAAAGCAGCGGTGGAATTGGCATCCAGTTTATTGTTGGGTGGATACTCGCCCACCTTTAAGGTAAGGGCGGCATCCAGTTTTTTATTTTTAAACTGTTGTAACTGAAAATTATAATACTCATTTAAAATAGTCTGTTCTTTTGGAGTAGCGTGCCTGCAAATAATTCGTCTGAAGGCTTTCTTCAAACGTTCCTCATCGGTGCCTTCTGTTTCTAATAAACGCTGCGCTAATACCCTTG
>JBBSJX010000011.1:0-22794 GCA_038256825.1 Chitinophagales bacterium | reverse complement strand
GGTAAAAACTTTTTCCGCTTCTCCCAGTTTGATGGCGGTTTAAACGGCAGCTTTAGCGAAGGCAGTTTTGGCGGCATCGGTTTTGGGTTAGATAATACACTTGAAATGAAGGTGCGTGATAAGAATGATACCACCGAAGGTGCCACCAGGAAAGTAAAACTGCTGGATGGTTTTGGGTTTAGTGGCTCTTACAACCTGGTTGCTGATAGCTTTAAATTGTCGCCATTGAGTTTTTATGCCCGTAGTAATCTTTTTGAAAAAATAAATATTACTGCCAGTGCTACATTAGACCCCTACGAGTTTGATGAACGAGGTTTTAGAAGGGACAAACTTTTATGGACAGGAAATAATTTTAGTTTGGGCCGTATTACCAACGGTAGCGTAGCGGTTTCTACATCGTTTCGTAGCAAAACAAAGGATGGTAAAACCCAGGAAGACCGATTACCCCAGGATGAATACATGACCCCCGATGATCAGCAACGCCAGTTAGACATGGTGCGCAACAACCCGGGCGAATACACTGATTTTAATATTCCCTGGAGTTTGCAATTGTCGTATTCATTAAATTTCAGCAGGCAGTTTGTAAATAGCTATACTAATATTACTACCCAAATATTTTCGAATGTTAGTGTGAATGGCGACTTTAGTTTAACCGAAAGGTGGAAAATGGGTGGATCAACTTATTTTGATTTTAGTACAGGCAAAATACAAACCTTATCCATGTTTGTATCACGCGAAATGCATTGCTGGCAAATGTCCATCAACTTAAACCCTATTGGACTATACAGGTCATTTAATGTTTCCATCAGCCCTAAATCAGGTATACTACGCGACTTGCGCATTAATCGTACCCGTTCATTCATAACACAGTAGCCTATAATTTTGGTGCGTTCGTCTTGTAATAATCCCACATAATTTTAAACACTTGTTCCTTCGTTTCTTTAATTGGAATATTGCATGTTTCAACAGGTTCCAGAAAATGCATTTCTAAAGTGCGCGGCCACAAAAAAAATACTTTGTGCGTGGGTAAAACGGTATTCGTGTTAAATAACAGGGTAGGAACAATTTTTTTATTGGCAACCAATGCCAGCCTGAAGGCGCCATCGTAAAACGACTTTAAAGGATCTGTGGTTCTGTTGCGGGTACCTTCCGGATAAATAACCATATGTAATCCCTCGGCCAGGGTTTGTTTCATGGCTTCAAAACTTTGGCGGCGGCTTTCGTCGCTGTCGCGATCAACCAGCACCGCTCCGCGAGAATATATCCAGCCAAATAAAGGTGTTTTTGCCATTGATTTTTTAGCGATGGTTTTATTGGCACCCGGTATAAAAGGGGTTGTAACAGGCACATCCATCAGTGAGTTGTGGTTACAAACCACCACATAATTTTCGCCTTTTTTAAAATGCGCTTTGCCTTTTAATTTTATTCTACAACCTATAAGGGTTAAAAAAACCTGCATCCATATTTTAGAAATTCTCCTGAATATTTCGGTGCCACGGGGCTCATTTATTAAGTTGGTAAGTAAAATGGGTATTACCACAACTATGAGGGTAAGTATAAAAACGATCAATCCCCAAACCGCCCATATTCTTCCAAATATTTCCCTGAATATTTTCATGTTTTTATATTAAGATGTTTAAAATGCTGTGTAATAATTTTTGTGTTACCAGCATTACTGCTTCTATTAAGTATTGTTGCAGCCAGACCGACCTTTGGCGGTTCGCACTCTTGTACTTTTTGTTACTCTGGCAGCTATAATTTAATGCCATTCCGTATTATTAAACCTGAAATATATTATTTGTTAACCGATGAATTTTGTACTACCGTTAAAGTGATTGCGACGCAACGATGATGCTATGAAAATAAATGCTGGTATCCTCCTTTTTATAAATTGAAAACAAACCATTTCTTATTCTGCTGCAACTTTCTCCCTGGTTACATTCCAGTCAATGGGGTCGAGGCCTTGCTTCATAAGTAACTCATTGGTTTTGCTAAAGTGTTTGCATCCAAAAAACCCCTTATCGGCACTAAAAGGCGATGGGTGGGCTGCCTTTAGTACAAAGTGTTTTGTTTCATCAATCAGGGCTTGTTTTTCCTGCGCAAACTTGCCCCATAATAAAAACACAATCCCTTTTTTTTCTTCTGAAATTCTGCTGATAACAGCGTTGGTAAACTCCATCCAGCCAATGTTTGCATGGCTCGCCGGTTCGTTGGCACGTACCGTTAAAATTGCATTTAATAAAAAAACACCTTGTTTGGCCCAGCAGGTTAAATTACCTGTGGGGGGAATGGGCATTCCAATATCGGTTTTCAGTTCTTTAAAAATATTTACCAGCGACGGGGGTGGCTTTACACCGTCCTGCACCGAAAAACTTAAACCGTGCGCCTGCCCCGGACCGTGATAGGGATCTTGCCCAATGATGACCACTTTCACCTTATCGAAAGGTGTTTGATCGAAAGCGCTGAAAATGAGGGAGCCCGGAGGGTAAATGCTTTTGTTTTGCGCCTTTTCAACCTTAACAAAAGTGACCGCCTCCTGAAAATAAGGTTTTAAAAATTCTTTTTTCAGCACCTTTTTCCAACCTTCTTCAATTTTCACGTTCATATCCCTAATTTCGTTTGGCTGCAAACTAATTAAAAATTACTTTTGCCCCCGTTGAAAATAAACAACACGGTTCGGTAGCTCAGTTGGATAGAGCAACTGCCTTCTAAGCAGTAGGTCATTGGTTCGAATCCAATCCGGATCACACAAAAAAGAAGTTAGACAGCTAACTTCTTTTTTTATGTACTTATATCAAGGCATTTCTCTTCTACAACTAATCATTTAATTTTCAAAACCGGGTGTAAATTATTCATTGGGAGTATACAGCAAAGGGAAAAACCGGCCTTCCATTTTATTTCCTTTTGCAATGGGAGGAACTCCCTGTAATAAACTTTCATCTGAATTAGATTGGGTTCCATCGGCAAACGCATTTATAACAAATGCCCGCCTGGAGCGGTTGGTTTTATTTGTATACGATCCGTGTACCATTAAAGGGTGATGAAAAGTTCCGTAACCTTTTTTAAGCTCAATGGGTACGGGGTTGAATTCCTTTTTTTGTTCATCGGTTAAATAATCCATGAGGCCATCCATATTGCCCGCTAACTCGGGTTTGTCCAACAAACCCCAGCGATGGCTTTTGGGAACATAGTACATGCAGCCATTTTCCTGGTCGGCATCGTCCAGGCCGGTCCAGCAGGTTAAATGCTGTAAAGGAACGGTGCGTGTCCAATACGAATAATCCTGGTGCCAGGCAACCACCCCTCCATGATTTGCGGGTTTACAAAATAACTGGTCGTGCCAAAAGCGTACTGCCTTATTGCCAAACAACTGGCTGGCGGGTACTAAAAATGCCGGGTTCCAAAGCACGTCGTGAAAACCTTTTTGAATGCGCCAGGCACCCAGGGCATGAAAAAGCACAAATGCAGGATCAGTTGATTCGTTGGAGTGAAACTCATGAAACAGCTCATTGCCTGGATGGCTGGGGTCAATTATTTCGGTTAATTCATTTCTTAAAATTTCAACCTGTTCATCAGTCAGCATTTTAATACCAGCGAGGTAACCATTTTCATGAAAAAAATCCACTTGCTCCGGGCTTAATTTGTATTGCTCCCAATCTTCTTTGTTTATTGGTTGTGAAAACAGGGATGAAACAGGTTCGTGTACCTGGGATAAATCTGTAACTGGGTTTGTTAATATCATGGCTTTAAGATAAATCGTTTAAAGGTGAAAGAAGACCTTTTCAATATACGGTTTATCTCAAATCATTGGAAGATTTAAATCACTAAAAATGATGAACCCTATTTTAAAAAGTCAGAGATTGAAACAAATATTTACTTTATCAATAAACTAAAATATATTAGCAAAGCTGGTTTAGTAAGTAAAAGTTAAATACACACTACCAATAAAACACACTTTTCTATTTTTTTACTTTTTACTTTTTACTCTCACCAATTTTTTATCCATTTTCTAATAATTTGTCATGAAAAAACTTTTCATTTTTGGAGCCTTATTGATTTGTAATTATTCTTTTGCACAAGACGCTAAATGGCAAATGGTTGCTGGTAAAATTGCTTCGCCATGGGCAAGCCAGGTTAATCCAACCAATGTATTGCCTGAGTATCCCCGGCCACAGCTAAAAAGAAAAGAATGGACCAACCTGAATGGGTTGTGGCAATATGCAATACTTCCCAAAACTACAGGCGAAAGTATTCCCAATGCTTTCCAGGGTAACATACTGGTGCCATTTGCTGTTGAATCCGCACTTTCAGGTGTTGGAAAAACGGTAGGTAAAGACAGTTTATTATGGTATAAAAAAAACATTACCCTTTTAAATAACAGGAAAGGAAAAAAGACCTTGTTACATTTTGGAGCCGTTGACTGGCAAACGGACGTGTTTGTAAACGGTACTAAAGTGGGCAGTCACGAAGGAGGTTTTGATCCCTTTACAATAGATATTACCAATGCATTAAAAAAGGGTGCATCGCAGGAGTTAGCCATTCGTGTATGGGATCCCACTACCGACGGCCCTCAACCCAGGGGCAAGCAGGTTAAAAATCCTGAAGGTATCTGGTACACTCCCGTAACCGGTATCTGGCAAACAGCCTGGTTAGAAACAGTTCCCGAAACTTATATTGTTTCAACCAAAAACACGCCTGACCTTGATAGCAAAAGTTTAGTAGTTGATGTAAAAATTGATAATGCCCAAGCACAGGACCAGGTTAAAATTCAGGTGTGGAAAAAGAATGAAATGGTAAAAGAATATAAAGGCAACAATACAGCAACCATTGCAATAGAGAACCCGGTTGAATGGTCACCCTCCAATCCATTTTTATACGATTTGAAAGTGATGCTGGTTAGAAATGGTAAAGTGGTAGATGAGGTGAGCAGCTATTTTGCCATGCGCAAAAGCTCCATGGCCCCCGATAAAAATGGTATTCAGCGAATGTTGCTTAACAACAAATTCGTTTTCCAGTTTGGTCCCCTCGACCAGGGTTGGTGGCCCGATGGTTTGTATACCGCCCCAACCGACGAAGCGTTGAAATATGATATTGTGGAGACAAAGAACATGGGTTTTAATATGATACGGAAACATATTAAAGTAGAACCCGCCCGCTGGTATTATTACTGCGATAGTATAGGAATGCTGGTTTGGCAGGACATGCCCAGTGGTGATTTGGGTAACCGGTGGGAAAACCGCCCCGGCATTTTAGGCCGCGCTACCGATAAGGATCGTACGCCTGAATCGGAAGGGTATTATAAAAAAGACTGGAACAACATAATGGAGGCTTTACATAATTTTCCCAGCATAGTGGTTTGGATACCTTTTAATGAAGCCTGGGGCCAGTTTAAAACGGTTGAAATTAGCAACTGGACCAAACAAAAAGATCCATCACGGCTGGTAAACAGTGCGAGTGGGGGCAACTTTTATCCAGTGGGCGATATCATTGACATGCACAATTATCCTGAACCGATTATGCCCCGGCCCGACCTGTTTGGTGCAAAGCAGGCTTTGGTTTTGGGTGAATTTGGAGGATTGGGCTTACCCGTAGAAGGGCATACCTGGCAAACCGATAAAAACTGGGGCTACCAAAGTTTTAAAACCAACGACGAGTTATTTAAACGTTATACCACGCTTACCGATCGGATTGCAACCTTAATTCCTGAAGGATTATCGGCTGCTGTTTATACCCAAACCACCGACGTTGAAGGTGAGGTGAATGGCTTTATGACTTATGATAGAAAGGTGATGAAAATGCCGATCGATAAATTAAAGGATGTAAATACTGCCCTTTACAAGGTGCCTGTAAAGCTTTAACTATTTTATATAGGGCTGTAGAAATTTTAATAGTTGGATTTTTTGTGTCCAGGCATTTAATCTCTTGGCGGCAGTTGTTGCGTCGCACACTTGTACTATTGCACTGAAAGCAGCAGGTAAAATGTCTCCATCTACTACAGTTTTAATGTTTTGATTGGCTGTTTGTACCTGGCAGATGAATAATTGGCACAATTGAACCTGTGGTTCAAATTTTGTGTTATCATCCTTACTAATTAAAATTTACACACTATGAAAATGGAAAAAGCAATACTGGCAGGCGGCTGTTTTTGGGGAATGGAAGATTTGATAAGAGCTGTGGCCGGGGTTAAAAAAACAGTGGTAGGGTACACCGGTGGCGAAGTGCCCAATGCAACTTACCGTAACCATGGAAACCATGCTGAAGCTATTGCAATTGAGTTTGATGCTGAAACACTTTCTTATAAAGAACTTTTAGAATTCTTCTTTCAAATTCACAACCCAACAACCCTTAACAGGCAGGGAAATGATAGGGGAGCATCTTACCGTTCTGCAATATTTTATTTGGATGAACAACAAAAAGAAACGGCAATTGAATTAATTGCTGAAATGACCAACGCTAAAAAATGGCCTGGCCCTATAGTTACCCAAGTAGTTCCTGCCAGCGATTTTTGGGATGCCGAAGAAGAACACCAGAATTACCTGCAAAAACATCCGGGAGGTTATACCTGCCATTATATTAGGCCAGAATGGGTAATTTAATTGTTGCTTTTAAAGATGTGGTGTTACAATAAAACACGAGTAACGTATGCCCAAATTGGTTTATAAGGTTTATGTTATTGAACTATCGAAACGGGTGTTTACTGAAAATGCTAAGTTCCGTGCTGCCAATCCCCAGTTTAATGGTGTATTAGAATGCCTTTATGTTGGCATGACGAGCAAAACCCCGGCAGAGCGTTTACAGCAGCATAAAACCGGGTACGTAAACAAAAAAGGGCATAAGCTATCGGCCAACATAGCCGAAAAATATGGTATTTACCTGCGCCCAAGTTTGTATGATGATATAAATGAATACCCAATGACTAAGGAAGAAGCCCTTAAAATGGAAGAAAAGCTGGCTTGGGATTTAAGAAGGAAAGGATATGCTGTTTGGTTTAATTAATCAAAGAAAAAATATACAAAAAATATTCTCTGGTTCACTGCACCATAATATTACAGAAGTACAAGTGTGCGACCCTTCGACAAACTAAGGGTTAACTGCACTGATGCTATGAAAAACTGCGTTTGAACCGAGCCCTGCAAAAAGGCGGGGTAAACTGTGGCAACAATATTAAATAGCATTCCAAAGGCTGACTACACAAAAATTGTTATTACACTTCTTCCATATTAAACGGCAATTTTCGGATACGCTTGCCGGTTAAATCAAAAATGGCATTGGTTAGGGCAGGAGCAAAAGGTGGCAAACCCGGTTCGCCTACACCAGTTCCGTTTTCGTTATTTTCCATAAGGTGAACCTCTACAACAGGGGCGTCGGTTATGCGGGGCATTCTATAATCGTAAAAATTATTTTGCTGTGTTAATCCATTTTTAAAAGTGATTTCGTGGGTTGTTGCAGCACCCAAACCCATAACTACCGAACCTTCCACCTGGGCTTTTATAATGTCGGGGTTTACATACCAACCACAATCCACCACTGCCCAAACTTTATCAATATTAATTTTGCCTGCAGCATTTTTTGATACCTTAACAACCTGCCCAACTGTGGTTCCAAAACATTCAGTAATGGCCACGCCAAAGCCTTCATTCTTCTTTTTGTTTTTCCAGCCCGATACAGTTGCCAGCTTTTCAATTTGCTTCAATACCCGCTCTTCTTTTATGAGCGACTTTCTGAACTCCAGCGGATCTTTACCTGCAGCGTGGGCTAATTCGTCCATAAAGCTTTCAAAAGCAAAACCATTGGTGGAGGCATAAACCGAGCGCCACCACATAATGGGTACAGGCGTTTCAAATGGAACATCCTGTATGCTCAGGTTTTCTATAGAATCGATGAACTGTTTTAATAATCCTTCGGAAGCGCTGGAGTTAGGTTTGGACCGGTCAGCGCCAAACCAATGATCAATATTTTGCCCGGATAACTTTACTTTATAGGCACCGATTTGTCCATTATTTACAACTCCCTGGCACCGGTACGTTATTCCCGGGCGGTAAGGCCCCTGGGTTACATCATCTTCCCTTGTCCAAATAACCTGGATTGGAGTGCCCATTTCTTTTGATATTAAAACGGCTTCATGAGGGTAATCTAAAAAAGCTTTACGGCCAAAGCCTCCTCCTAAAAAAGTCATGTTTACCAGCACCTTTTCCATAGGTAAACCCATCTCCTTACTAATAAACTGTTGAACCCAGTCGGGTGCCTGGATGGGCCCCCATATTTCAATTTTGTCGGCCTGGTAATGGGCCACGCAATTTAATGGCTCCATTGAACTGTGCGATTGATAAGGCGTTTGGTATAATACATCAACCAATTTATCCGCCTTTTCTAAAATGCTGTTGGCATCACCTTTTGTTTTAAATACAAGGCCTTCTTTTGTATTCAGATCTTCCTGTTGCTGTTTATAAATATCAATGGTGTTTACATGCTCAAAGCCGGTATCATCCCACTCAATTTTTAAAGCTCTTTTACCTTGCAAAGCTGCATAAACCGAATCGGCAACCACGGCCACGCCCTCACGTATGGTTTCAAAAACTTTCATCTGAACTTTAAACACCTTTTTAACGCCTGCAATTTTAAGCGTTTCCGTATCGTCATAACTTTTGATTTTACCTCGTAAGCGTGGGTTACGCTCCACCATAGCATACAGCATGCCCGGAAGTTTTTTATCCAGTCCAAAAATGGCAGTACCATTTGTTTTCATAGGCGTGTCCTGGCGGTGTATAGGTTTGCCGATTATTTTATAGTCAGATCGTTTTTTCAGAGGAATGTCTTTGGGTGCTTCTAATTTGGAGGCTGCTGCCACCAACTCGCCATAATGTAATTTTTTGCCTGTGGGTTTATGAAAAACATGACCGCCACGGGCATAACAATCATTAACCGGTACGCTCCATTTATTGGCTGCTGCCTGCACCAGCATTATACGTGCCGTTGCACCTAGTTTTAATAAATTTTGATAAGATGAACTTATGGTTGAACTGCCGCCCGTAATCTGGCTGCCATATTTTTTATTATCCCCTTGTCCAAACTCAATATTTACCTCGTCTAAATTCACCTCCAGTTCTTCTGCAATTATCTGGGCAAGCGAATTATAAACGCCCTGGCCCATCTCGGCCCGGTGGCTTATAAGGGAAACTTTGCCCGACGGGTTGATCAATATCCAGGCGCTTAACTCAATGTCTGCCACTTCGGATTCAATGGTCTTTATAATGCCATCTTTTGCCGATGCAGGATAATATAAGCCCAGGCAAAAAGCCGTTCCGGACAAACTGGTAATCCTCAAAAAATTTCTTCTCGAAAGTGATTTTGTTGACATGAGTTCACTTTTAAATTTTATAAACTTTATTAAGGTTTAATACCGTTGATCTTATTGTTTGGGCGCATATGCCCCGGTATTAATCCAGGTGGTCCAGGCAGTTTTAAATGCCTCGTAACTTAAGGGTGGGGGCGTTCTTTCGGGCCCCATTGCCCAGCCTGCTTTTACCAGGCCATCATTAGCATGTTCCAGTAATTGTGCTTTATTTTTATGCCCGTTTTTATTATAATTCATGAGTTGTAATGCCAGTTCGCGGGCCGATTTGCCTTCAAAAACCATTTTCATATTTGCCGGGGGTAAATGCCAGTTTGGGTTGCCCGGCGGCGCATGTAATCCCTCTGCATTTTCGGGTTGGTGGCAATTAGCACATTTTAATGCTGATATACCCTTGCCATCAATACCACGCTGAATATTCATAGTATGTATATGACTATCGTCGCCTTGCAATGGCTGGTCGCCTGCAGGATGGCAGTTCATACAACGAGGGCTCATTAATACTTTGTACACATCCATAAAAGCGTTAACCGATGCAATACTGTCTTTCTCCGCAACATCCATTTCGCTTCCACTGTTTTTAAAACCTGAACTAAAAATGACAACGGCGAGCAGGAGTGTACCCATTACCCACATCATCCTGGCCGGTAGTGCAATTAAGGTTTTATAAAAGGGCTGTTTTTTCATGAGAGAGAATTGAGGGGGAAAGTGAAGAGTTATAAGTTATAAGTTATAAGTTATAAGTTATAAGTAAAAAGGAATAAGTGAAAAGTAAAAAGCTATAGATTTTTTAAAATGGGTTGCTTATTAGGCGGTCTTATTTTTTACGGGTTGTTTTTGCTTTGTTGCTGCAAGGTGGATGGCCTGCCGAATGCGTTGGTACGTGCCACACCTACAAATGTTACCCGCCATGGCGTTATCAATATCTTTATTTGTGGGAGATGGTTTTTCGCGTAATAATACTGCGGCTGACATGATTTGTCCGGAATGGCAATAACCACATTGAGGAACGTTGGCTTCGTTCCAGGCCAGTTGTAAAGGGTGGTCGTTGTTTTTAGACAATCCTTCTATGGTTACTACTTTTTGTCCTTGGGCGCTGCTGACTTTTGTAACGCACGAACGTACCGCTTCTCCGTTAAGGTGAACGGTGCAGGCACCACACTGTGCTACACCGCAGCCAAACTTGGTACCGGTAAGGCCCATGGTATCGCGAAGTACCCAAAGTAACGGGGTGTCGGGGTTTACATCTACCGTTGCTTTACTTCCATTTACAGTTAATGAAATCATGCTATAAAATTTTGAGGATACATAACCCTGTAAATTTGTGAACCAAATTATATAGCCGGTTATGTAATTATTATTTCAATTGAATAAAGTTACCGCTACAAAAATTGAAGTGGTAATTATTTTAAAACTTTTGTCAATTAATTTCAGGCAACGGTGACTGGAGGTTTAAGAGAGATTACAATAGTTACCTGAAGCCGCATAGTATTACCCAATGTACAAGTGAGTGACACAACAAAAGATGCAGAAAGCGCTGCTGTTGGTACCCCAAAAATTCTTTTATTTTTTGTAAGCTAACAAACGCAAAGCATTAAAAACAACTACTAATGTTGAACCTTCGTGGCCAATAACTGCCGGGCCCATGTGCGCTATGCCTAAAAGGGTGAGGGGAACGAGAATGGCCACCATACCCATGCTAATAACCAGGTTTTGTTTTATGATGCGATGGGCCTGTTTACTAAGCCCGATGGCAAATGGAAGATTGTCAAGTTTGTCGGCCATTAAGGCAATGTCGGCAGTTTCCAATGCCACATCGGAACCGGCAGCGCCCATAGCAATGCCAACGGTGCTTTTAGCCATTGCAGGAGCATCGTTTACACCATCGCCCACCATGGCTACCTTTTTTTCGCTGGCGGTTAGCTTTTCTATCGCTTCTACTTTTTGCTCGGGCATCAGGTTGCCCCAGGCTTCTGTTATTCCTATCTTGTCAGCAATAGCTTCGGCAACTTTTTGATTGTCGCCGGTGAGCATAATCATTTTACGGATGCCCAATTTGCTTAGCCGCGTAAGGGTTTCCTTTGCATCTGCCCGCTCCACATCCATCAGGGTTATAATGCCTATATAAATATTGTTCTGCTGAACAATCATGGTAGTATTTCCCTGCTGTTCCAGGTCCTCAACTTTAATTTTTATATCGGCTGGTAATTGGTTGTCTCCCTCTAAAAAAAGTTCTTTATTGCCTATATGAATGGTTGAGCCGTTGTGATGAGCCTTTATGCCACGGCCTTGAATAGCCTCCACATTGGAGGCCGCGATTACCTCTTTTTTTAATATTTCGCTGCCCCCTTTAACTATAGCTGCGGCTAATGGATGATCGCTTAGTTTTTCAACCGAAATGGCAATTTCTAGTAATTGATTTTCGGTAATACCATTGAGGGGATAGATGCCCGTTAATTTGGGTTTGCCTTCGGTTAAAGTGCCTGTTTTATCGAAAGCGATGGCGTTTAACGACCCAAGTTCTTCCAGTGGTTTGCCCCCTTTAATAAGCACACCACCGCGGGCTGCCCGTGCCACCCCGCTTAATACCGCGCTGGGTGTAGATATGGCAAGGGCGCAGGGACTTGCTGCAACCAATACGGCCATTGCGCGGTAAAAGCTGGCGCTAAAAGGTTCATCAATTATTAAAAATGCAAACAACAAAAGCGCTACCATAATAAGTACCAGGGGCACATAATATTTTTCTATTTTGTCGGTAAAATTTTGGGTAGGAGATTTTTGTGTTTGGGCTTCGTTTACCATTTTAACCAGCCGGGATATGGTACTGTCGGCAGCCAGTTTGGTAACCTTTATTTCCAGATTGCCACTGCCGTTTATTGATCCCGCAAATACTTTGTGTTTAGGATCGGGTTGGTTTAAATTATTTATAGCTTCGTTGGGATTATCAACCGGCATTTTGTCGACCGGAATGCTTTCGCCGGTTATAGAAGCCTGGTTAACACTACTGTTGCCGGCAACCACCAAACCATCGGCGGCAATTTTTGAGTTGGGTTTTACCAATATAATGTCGCCCACTTTCAAAGCTTCAATCGCAACTTCCTTTAAATCATTATTTATTTTAAGCAAGGCTGTTTTGGGTGTTAGCTCAGTAAGGGCTGCAATTGATTTTTTTGCTTTTTCCATGGCAAAATGTTCCAGCGAATGGCCCAGGCTAAATAAGAAAAGTAACAGCGCCCCTTCGGCCCACTGGCCAAGAATTGCGGCCCCCACAGCCGCTACCAGCATTAAGAAGTCAATTTCAAAATCGCCCTTACTTATTCCTGCAACAGCCTCCTTAGTTGTGTAAAAACCACCAAAAAAATAAGCTGTAACATAACAGCCTATGGAAACCGCAAAGGGTAGGGTACTGATAAACGATAAACCAAAGCCCAGGGCAAGAAACACTCCTGTAAGAATTGCAAAAATGAGTTCAGTTTTAGCGCCAAATATGCCACCGGCATGATCGCCATGATCATGTTTTTTATCGCCATGATTTTCGTTTGATGGTTTATGCCCGTTGTGCTTTTGTTCGGTATACAAATGAAAATCTGCTACTTTCTTAATTTCCAGCCCTGCGGATTTAATATCCGATACTATTTTTTCCTGCCCGGTTGTTTCCTTATTAAATTCTACCTGTATAAAACCAGTACCTGCTACCGAAACGTTTTGTATACCAACATGATCTTTTATTTGGGCTTCCAATACCCTCGCATGGCGTTGGTGGCGTACACCTGCTGTTTCAATTAATAAATGGCCATACTGCCCTGTTAAATGTGCTCCTTCATTTTTTGCCAATTGTTCCAGTTTGTTTATTGAAATTACCGATGGATCGTAGTGAAAGCAAAGCTGGGCTTTGTGTTCACCTTTACCTTCAATAACATGAACCTTGTCCACACCCTTTTCAAATTTTAGGGCATTAATAATCCTGCTTACACAAGCATCGCGTTCGTCAGGTACTTCAGGCAGTAAAATATCCAGGTTTATTCTGGTTTTTTCCATCAGTTATTATTTTTTTTAGTAAGCAGGCAGGCAAGGTAAATTAAGGTTTTTTAACCGGCGACAGTTTATCTATTAAGCTTCTGTTGTGTCACTCCCTTGTACGGTACCAATACTACGGAGCAGCCCACTTTATTTACCAATAACGCCGGCAAATAAAATGGAGGCTTTGTAAACGATTGTTTTCAATTAAAATGCATTGCATTCCTTTTTCCTAAAACTGCAATACAAAAAATTTTGGCTGGTATTAAAAGGTGTTTTATGGTCTTCCTGTATACACTGCACCCTTTCAAATTGTTTTTCAAATTGGGTGCACATAGAATTTTGGGTGTATTGTTTTATGTCTAACCCACTGCATTTTGTTGGCCCATTTTCTGAAAAGGTTCCTAACAAAAGTAACCCATGGGGTTTAATAGCATTTTCTGCAATACTAACGTACTTATCTATGTTATCGTTTGTGGTTAGAAAATGAAAGGCGGCCCTGTCGTGCCATAAATCAAAGAAAACGGTTGGCTGGTAGGTTGTAATGTCCGATACAATCCAGTTAACTTGCTCAGCCTTTTTTCCCAATCTTTTTTTTGCCTGCTCAATAGCATTTGCCGAGATATCGAGCACGTAAATATTCTGGTAACCCTTATCCAGTAAAGCATCAACCAATAAGCTATCTCCACCGCCAATGTCGATAATATTTGCTGTTAGCGGCAAATTAAATAATTGAATGAAATGGATAGAGGTGGTAGGGTAGGGTTGAAACCAACTTACCTGGTTACCGGATTTTGTGTTGTAAACCAGGTCCCAATAGTTTTTTAGTTCAGGTTGCTCCATATTGTAAAAGTACCAACTGGAGTTGAAGTGCTGTGTAACCTTTGTCACGTTAAGGCAAGCGTGAGCTATTATAATTTTGAAAAAACGTAACCTTACTTATTAACTTTCTGAACAGGTAAACGTGGCTCAATAGAGTACTGAAAGTACAAGTGAGTGACACAACTAAAGCTGAAATAACAAAAGAAGCCTGTAACCAAAAAAATATTTGAATAAACATAACTTCTACAAATAATTTACATTGTTAATTGGGAAACGTAGGTTTCTTTATGCTCCTGCAATTCTGAAGTTAAGCCCTCGTTACCCGATGAGGCGGTAAGTTGCTTGATTTTTTCATCGAGTTTACCAGTTCAATTAATTTGTCTTTACTTCCCTCCTTAATAATAACTCTTGAATTAAGTCTTACAACTTCGGGTGGTAATTCATTTTGCTTTATCAAAGTAGCTTTGTTTTGTTCATGCTGTAAGGAAGCTGCGTAATTTCTGTCAAATGCTTTTACCGTCTTAAATCCTCTAACATACTCGCTTAAGGTAACGTAATCTTCGTGGGCTATTATAAGTTGATTTCTTGTTGTTTTCATGCTGTATTAGTTCAAGTGGAAAAAATTCTGTTGTAGCACTTTTTTGTGTTGTTGATTATCGTTTTTTAACTTGGATTGTTTACGTGCCTTTAAAAAATAATTTGTTGCATAAAGTGATGGAAGGGTTATTAATAATATCCAATACCAGTTTTCATGTTTTATAAAAGCGATCTTTAAAATCACAATATTTAGTAATACCAGGAACAATATAATTGCTCCAGTTTCCGACATTTCTTTTTGTTTAGGTATCATGGAAATTAATTTTTTATTTAAAAAAAGGAAGCTGTACACTTTGTATAAATCATTCCAAAACCTTTATAGCAGCCTCCTGCAATGGGAAGATGGCTTTTCTAATCCTTTTATTTTATTAAAATTCAATTGCTTAAACATTTGTTTATAAGGCAACAGGTAAAAAAAGAGATTTCTTTCTTGTATTCCCTGGTAAGTTCAAAATGAACTTTTGCAAGTCATATTCTTTAGGTATTTTTAAAGTTGATATGCTTATGCACGCATAAATGTTTTATTGATATCAGTAAATGGAAATTGAAACGAAAATAACAGACCCGTGCCTGGATAATATTATTAGGACGGGTTGTTCGTTTTAAAGGCTTTGAAACTGGAGTAATAATACATTCCTGAATTGAAAGGAAGGAATTCAGTAAATGAGCAGGTAAAACAATCACGGGTATCAAGCACAGGGATGTACTTAATAATTTTTGGTGACGAATTAATATTTAGTGCCTTACCTGACATAGAACAAACATAATAAATTTAAGCCAGTGCAATCGTTAAAAATTGTTTCTATTTTTTTAGATAATTATTTTAGGAGACTAATATTTATAATGAGATTTTATTGATAGGATAGCACATTATTAATAATTTTAGCCGGGGCTGTGTAGGGGTGTTCTTCTGCTTTACCATTCGCCATGATATGCATTACTGTCCAACCATTTACTTTTAAATAATCTGCAATCATTGATCGGTGGCATCGCCACCAAACAGCTTCGGAGCACATGATTGCTGTGCGATATTTTTGTGCTGTTTGAGTTAGGAGCTTTATACCATCAGTAAAATCGCGTGTTTCCATATAATCTGCATAGGCTTTAAAAGCTGGGTGCCTCCACACTGTGTTTTTGGATTCTTTATTTGCTTTTCTTCTTCCGCCAAGTTCTATAATATGCCTGTATTGAACATTATTTTGCTCTAATGAAATTTGCAGGTTGTCCTTATTAAAATGCGGAAATTTTCGGGAACCTGGAAAATGGCGGACATCTGCCAACACAGTTATATTAAACGACTGGAGCATAGTAATAAACTCTTCTAAACTTCGTGTAGAATGACCAATAGTCCAGATTTCTTTTATAGTTTGCATCAATATAAAAAGATGAATTTTAAGGAGATTTAGTTTTAGATAAACTAATGATAAAAGAAATTAACCACCATTTAATGTGGCTTCAGTTTTGGCAGGTGTTTTCAAAAGTTTTTCTTTCAAATGAAAGTGGATTACGAAATAACCAATTATACAGATTGCCAGCAGTATGAGTATGCTGATGACGGTCCATGGATTGTCTTTTAACCTACGTTTTTTTCTGCGCTGTTTTTTAGCATCAAGCTGCGATTGTAAGTTTTTATTAATTTGAAGTACATATTGATTTAATTGCTGTTTGGTATTAAAATGATGTAAGCCTTCCACTGCATCGTTCATAAAAGAGGAATCGACCAGTTTTTTTTCAAAGTCATGTTTTTCCTCTTCTGATAAATTATCTTCAACATAATTTATCAGCTCATCATCCTTTAAAGGTTCTTCGCTGTTATTTAATATGTCGTTCCAATCAGCCATTAATTTTTTTTAGTTTCTTTTCTACAATTAATTTAAGATTGCGCTTTCCATTCTGAATAAAACTTTTTACCTGCATTAAATTGAAACCTGTAGTATCAACAATCTGGTTGTACGATTTTTTTTGCAGGTAAAATAAAGTTACACATAGTTTCTGCTCTTCATTTAATTCCTTTAATCCTTCTTCAACCAGGTTTAGCGTGTTATCTTTCTCAATCATTTTTGATTTTTGGTCTTGCTCCTGTTCTTCAAAAATCATTTTATCCGTAAGCTCCACCGGTATTTTCCCCTGGCGATCCCTGATCTTCATTAAGCAGTAATTTTTTGCAATCATATACAACCAGCTCTTAAAATAACCCACCCGGTATTTTTGAACTTCGGTTACAGCTTTCAGAAAAATCTGCTGAACACTGTCTTTGGCATCTTCTTCATTTTTTAAATACTTCATGCATACACCTAACAACAGGAGGGTATAACGTTGAAGCAAAATGCCGAGCCATTGGTTATCGCCCTCACTGTAATACTTATCCAGTAGTTCTTTATCTTCGATATGTGCAAATGCATCTTTAGCCACGCTTCAAAGTAAATGTTTTTGTAAAGATGCATTATACAGCTAAATCCATAATTGTTAAATTATTTATATGCCTTATCTGGTTTGTGTTGTACCTGTTTGCCCTGTTAAGGCTGAACCTTCGCATAGGAGTGAACAAGCTACCCAATTATTGTTTGGAGAAGTTGCTGAGATTATAGAAACCGGTAAAGATTTTATAAAGGTTAAGCACCTGTATGATGATTATGAAGGATGGTGTCAGCGCAGCCAGTTAGAAGAAATCAGTATTGATCAATTTAAGGATGCGCCAGCATTTTTAGCACCCGAATATTTGAATGAAGTATTGGTAAACAACCAGGTAATGCAAGTGCCATTGGGTTGCCCGGTTGGAGTTTTTATATCAGGTAAACAGTCGTTGGGAAATATTACTATTGAGTATAATAAAACATCATGGAACCCAACTATACAACATAATCCTCACGACACGATAAAGGAAAATGCTTTTAAATATTTAAATACTTCTTACCAGTGGGGCGGCCGCTCGGTGTTTGGCGTTGACTGTAGTGGATTTACACAAATGGTATTTCGTTTTGCCGGCATTCCCTTGTTACGTGATGCTTATCAACAGGCATCGCAAGGTGAGGCGATTGGTTTTTTGCAGGAAGTTAAATGTGGCGACCTTGCTTTTTTTGATAATGAAGAACAAAAGATCACGCATGTAGGCATTTTACTGGATAGCTCAACCATAATTCACGCTTCGGGCAAAGTGAGAATAGACACCATTGATCATAGTGGGATCATAAATGCTGAAACAGGTTTGCGAACCCATCGCCTGCGTGTAATTAAACGTATACTTTAAAACAAAAAAGGAAGGACATTAAACTTAGCTAATGCCCTTCCTTTTTAAAAACCTGTTTATTTATTATTATCAAGCGATAATAGCTTGACATCTTTTTCATCAACAAAAGTTTCTTTGTAAAAATCCATAGCCTCCTGTATAATGCGTAAGGCTGTAGATTTATCCTGGAACTCTTCTACAACTACAGCTTTATTTTCAAGGCGTTTGTACTCCTCAAAAAAGTGCCGCAATTCTGTAAAGAAGTGTTTAGGAAGTTCTTCTATATTGTTTATGTAATTAATAGATGGGTCGTGGGCAGCAACGGCAATAATTTTATCATCCGCATCCCCACAATCAACCATTTGCATTACGCCAATTACTTTGGCCGTAACCAGGCACATAGGAACAATGCTCAAACTCGATATTACTAAAATATCCAGAGGATCTTTATCGTCGCCATACGTTTGCGGAATAAAACCGTAATTGGTAGGGTAATAGAATGAAGAATAAATTACACGGTCCAATTTTAAGAGACCGCTTGGTTTATCTATCTCATATTTGGCCCTTGAACCCTGTGGTATTTCTATAACGGCATTAACGATCCTTGGAGCCTGTTCCCCACAATTCACACCATGCCATGGATGTAATACGTGAGTTAATTTAGATTGCGTCATATTGGTATATTATCAGTTAAAAAAATATGATTTATTAAAAAGACTTAAAATTTAGTTTTCACCTGTGTTTGAGAATGTATAGCTCAGGTCCACTTTCCATTCGCCATTGTACTTAATAACTTTTAATTTTTGTGGACGTTTTATATACGAATTACTATAATCAATTATCGTCATACTGTCCGCAACCACATCGGCCACTTCAATAATGTTTATCGATGCATTGCTATATCCATTTTTTTCCTGCTCCGAATACTGGTTGTAGTCCTTACTCACTTTGTCAAACCAATAATTATTCTCCTCGCTGGGCAACATGTATTTTCGTGCCGTAGAAAAATGCCCCTTTAATGATTGGTCAATAAATTCTCTTCCGGCATCCAGTCCATTTTCAGGTGTTTTATATTCCCCACTTTCATTTCCACAGGCAAATAGTAAAGTTAAAATAATTATTGAAACGGCTCTTTTCATCAGGTTTGCTTAAAGCGCTAAGGTACCAATAATATTTTCGGATTGTAAAAGCCTTTTAAATGAATGTGCCTTTAATTGTTAAAGAAATATTTTGGTTGTCAGCCAATATAATAGCCAGGCTTTGGTTGCGTCGCACACTTGTACTTTAATGCGTGGTGCAGCTTTTATCATTACTTATTAAAATTGGTAATGTGCGGGCATAAAAAAAACCACCTGTTAAGTGGCTTTTATTTTTAAGTAATTATCCTTGCTGTGGTTGTGGCCTGCGAAAACGCTGTTCTTGCGGCTGATCATCATCTTTTTCCTTTTCGTACGCCCTGATGATGGCTTTAACCAACCTGTGACGAACTACGTCTTCTTCATCCAGTTCAATATGTGCAATTCCGTCAATGTTTTTTAATATGCGGGATGCCTTTTCTAAACCGCTACGTTGGTTTTTAGGCAAATCTACCTGTGTAGGATCGCCGGTGATGATGGCTTTTGCACTGGGGCCAATCCTGGTTAAAAACATTTTAAGCTGCAGGTCGTTCGTATTCTGAGCTTCGTCCAGAATTATAAAAGCATTATCCAATGTGCGGCCACGCATATAGGCCAGTGGTGCAATTTCGATTGTGCGGGTGCTCATATAATAACCTAGTTTGTCGGCAGGTATCATATCGTCCAATGCATCGTATAATGGCCTTAAGTATGGGTCAATTTTTTCTTTAAGATCGCCTGGTAAAAAACCCAGGTTTTCACCTGCTTCAACAGCGGGGCGGGTAAGAATGATTTTTTTAACCACTTTATTTTTTAAGGCCCTTACTGCTAAAGCAACAGCAGTATAGGTTTTACCTGTACCGGCGGGTCCAATTGCAAAAACAACATCGTTGCGGTCGCAGGCGGTTACCAGCCTTTTTTGGTTGGCTGTGCGTGCCCTTACCGTTTTACCATTGGGTCCAAAAACAAGAATGTCGTTGGGATTGCGGTCAACAAAATTGTCAACCACTTCGGCATCATCACCGCCCAGTATCTGTTCAAAATAATTTTCGCTCAGGTGACCATTGCGTTCAAGGTATTGAACGATAAGGGTGATTTTTTCCTTTGCAGTTTCAATTTGTTCGGGGGCGCCGCTCAGTTTTATTTGTGTCCCGCGGCTCAGGATCTTAAGTAATGGGAATTTCTTTTTGAGCAAATCGAGCTTACCGTTGTTAACTCCGAAAAACTCAATTGGGTTTACTGATTCGAGATTAATGATTGTGTCTGTCAAGTATGTTTGTTTTAGCTTTTACAAATTTCAGTCGTATTTTTTTACTATTGAAATGATCCATTGGTTCCTTTCTCAAATTATAAAAATGGGTTGTCACTTATTAATATTGTTATACACATTATGTTAATTAAAAAATGACTTCCCATTGCAACTTTTTTTATGGAAATCAAGACGGAATTATTTTTTTACCAATACAAAATCCTGACCAAAGTAAGTTGCCCGCTATTTATTAAGATTTTGTTGTAGAACCCTGAGCTGAATAAGGTTTTACAGTACAAGTGAGTGACACAACGATGTTGAGAAATGACAAAATGCTGGTTAACAAAAACAATTTTCCTGTTTTACCATTTTGCTACCAGTTTTAGGTTTAGCAACCGCGGGGTAAGTCTGTTGGGTAAGGTAAAGGTATTGTTTGCAAAATCTTTTAGTAACAAATAACTTATGGTATTTGGGCGGTCGATGAGGTTAAAGATTTCGAGGCTTGCCCAAATGTTTTCGAAACCGAGAAATGGACTGTGGCTGCGGCGATTGGAGCGATCGCTATCGAGTAATAGGGCGCTAAATCCAAGGTCGACCCTAATGTAGGGATCGATTATGAGGGCGTTGCGGTAGCGCACACTTCCCGGAATGTTATAGGGTAAATTGCTGCCGAACAATGAGTTTAAATAAACTTTAAAATTTTTATTGGTGCTGAGGTAGTCCTGGAAAAACATGCCAAAAGTGATCATACGGTCGGTTGGACGGCGTAACCATCCTACATCAACCAGGGTACTGTCGGTGGGTTGGTTTTGTGCGTTTAGTTTGTATTTATAATACCGGTCGTTGTTTAAGTTTTCTTTTGTGCGCATAAAGCCAATGCTTACCCAGCTTTCAGCATCTTTAACCAGTTCGCCAAAAAAGCGGACTTCAGCACCGGCTGCGTAAGCCTTTGCATCGTTTTCGCCGGAGTAGCGGATGCGCACATTGTCAATGTCGTATGAAACCACATTGGTCATACTTTTATAATACAACTCTGTGGTTATACGTGCGGGGCGTTCGAGCCATTTAAAATTGTAATCAAAACCGCCACTAACCTGGTAGCTACGTTGGGCTTTTAAATCGCGGTTAATGGAGCCATCGTAACGTCGAAGTTCCCTGTAAAAAGGGGGTTGGTTGTATGCACCTGCGGCGGCTTTAAAAATAATATCACGGGTCCAGTTTTTTGGTTTAAAGGATAAGCCTGCCCTTGGCGAAATCAATAATTCGTTATTGAGCGTGTTGTAATTATAACGGGCCCCCAGTTGTAAAACCACATCCGAAGAATCTTTAAACTGGATATTATCCTGGATATAGCCGCTGAAGCGATTAATGGTTAACTCAGAAGTGCCTTTGAGCACTTTATTCAGTTTTAAAATATCGGCCGAATAGGGTAGGGAATAACCAACACTATCATTAAACTGCCAGTCGTTTAATTTATCAGTAACATTTTGAGTTTCTATACTATTGCCAAATTGGAGAAAATGTTTGCCTTTATCTAAACTTCCTTTTATGGAAGCATTCCAGACATTAATATTAAGTTTGTTGCGCGAAAAAGTTTGGTAAACCCCTGCACCCAAAACATTGGTAATCGATCCAAAACTGGAACTGTTGCGGTCAAAATTGCGTTCGCCAAAAACATAAAAAGCTGTGATGTCAATATTTTCCGCTTCATCGTTTTCAAACCGGCTTAGCATACCCTTAATTTTTAAATTTTTCCGGGGTTGCCAGGTAGTTGAAGCGCCGATCATGTTGGTTTGATACTGGTCTTTTTCGCGGCCTTCGTAATCAATATCAACCCCAATATTTGCTGTAACAAAAGGAGAAAAAACAGAGGCGGTAAGCCTGCCGCTTTCGGGCAACAGGGTAAACTTGCTCTGGGATAGGTTTCCTAATAATTCAAACAACCATTTTTGGTGCGGTTGCCAGGTAATAAGCGCCTGCACGTCGGATGAAGAGGGAATATAATTTCCTTTGGTTTCCTGGCTGCTTACCAGGTTGCGGTTACTGCGGTTTCTGAACCCCAACAGGTAGGTCACTTTATTATTGTTCAGGGTTCCTTCCAGGTGAAGGCCTTGCTCCAGCAAACCAAAATAAGCAGAGCCGGCTGAACGGGTTGGTTTTTTATACGTAATGTCCAACACACTGCTCATTTTATCACCATACCTCGACTGGAAGCCACCATTATAAAACTTTACACCGCTGGTAAGTTCGGGATTTATAAAACTCAAACCTTCCTGCTGGCCACTTCTGACTAAATAGGGCCTAAAAACTTCAAAATCGTTTACATAAATAAGGTTTTCATCGTAGCTGCCGCCGCATACATTGTATTGACTGGTTAATTCATTATTGCTACCAACAAAAATTTTGATAAGGCTTT
>JBBSJX010000010.1:0-22875 GCA_038256825.1 Chitinophagales bacterium | reverse complement strand
TAACGAAATGTATAAGTTCCGGTTGGGGGGAAATGATGTTACCGTAGATGAATATTTGTTACAACAATTGCTCAAACAATTTGAGGTTGATGATCCAACCTTTACCAAATTATCGCAGGCCATAAACTTTTTGGTAATTGAACAAAAAGTAAATATTGGGGATGTAGTAGATACGTTGAAATTGATTATTGATAAAATGAATTTTGAATTTGAACTGATCGATGAATTGCTATCCATTTCCAAACTATATTTTTATACAAATACAACCGCCTATAGTGTTTTGCTTGATAAAAGGATTGAAGCCATCCGCAATAAAAAAAATCCTGACTCAAGCTATTTTTCAATCGCCAATAAGTTTGAAGACTGTAATATTGAAAAGCTGACCGCTCCCTTTATTTTTAATGTTTTTGGTTCTGTACATAATACTGTTGACCCCGCATTAAGCGAGGAAGAAATGCTGGAATTTACTTCCTGCTTCCAGGAACGTATGAATACTTATGCGCAATCAATTCTTTATGCCCTTAAAAATAAAACCTTATTATTTTTAGGATGTAGCCATCCTGAATGGTTGATGCGATTTTTTTTACGCGTGCTTTCGAATGAGCGGATAAACGACTGGCCACGGCGTAGAAACAGCATTATTATTGTAAACGATGAAACATCCGAGCGGGATAACCAGTTTAAGTTTTTAAATAATTTTAATGCCGTAACCTACAACGGCAATACAGGAGATTTTGTTAAGGAATTAAGTACCCGGTGGGAAAAGTATCCTGATAAAGGCATTGCCAAAATGATTTTTCTGAGTTACACTCAAAAAGATACCGGGGCTGTTGAGCAGTTAGCTAAAAAATTAAGCGAAATAGAAAACCTGAATTATTGGTACGATAAGGAGAAATTATTTTCAGGGGATAACTATGAGTTTGTAATTACCGAGAATATAAAAGATGCGGATATATTTATTCCGCTGATATCCCAAAACAGCATAAGCCAGCCTGATAAATATGTTTTAAAAGAATGGGAGCGGGCCCATGCTTTTAATATTGTAAAAAGTATTGGAAAAGATAAATACCTGATGCCAATAGTTATTGATGATGCTGACCTGACCAACACTACGGTAAAATATTATTACGGAAATATGAGTATTGAAAAAGTGCCGGGTGGTATAGCAAGCGATGCTTTTATTGAACGGATTAAATTGAACCTTAACCTACTTTAATAATTTTATATGATTGGGAGTTTAACACCAAAAACTGAACGGGATACAGCATTAGCAAATAGAAAAGGCTTTATAGGTTTAAGTGCCTATAGAGAAGAACAGGCTGCATTTTTTTATGGCAGACAAAAAGAAATTGAAGCACTTACCAATCTTATAAAAACAAGTTCGTTAACCTTAATGTTTGGAAAATCGGGCACGGGTAAAACGTCTCTTTTAAATGCCGGGGTATTTCCGCTGCTACGCAAAAATTATTGTATCCCTTTTCGCATACGCCTTGAGTTTTTGGAAAATAGTACTGACATTATTACCCAGGTAAAGCAAGTGATAAAAACCGAAATTGATAAATATGGGTTCAATGTTCAGGCATACCCTGGCAACGAAACTTTGTGGGAATACTTTCATACCGAAGAACTCTGGAAAATAGTTACCCCCATTTTGGTATTCGACCAATTTGAAGAACTCTTTACACTGGCTGTAAAAAATCCGAAATTTAATCGTGCCGCAATAGCTGCTTTTATCGAAGAGTTGTCGGACGTTATTGAAAACTCCGTACCGGTAAAACTGCAACAGGTTTATTTATCTAAAACAAATAGTTTACGGTATGATTATAGCCAGCAACGGGTTAAAATTATATTTTCGTTCAGGGAAGATTTTTTGCCTGAGTTTGAAAGCCTGGCTGCCGAAATTCCGTCAATAAAAAATTCGAGGTTTCGTTTAAAACCAATGAACGGTCACCAGGCATTTGATGTAATTACGAAAACCTGGGGCCATGTCATTCATCCCGAAGAAGCAAGGAAAATTGTTTATTATTTAACCAGTGATGTACCGGGTGATAACAAGAATCCATCAATTCGCGAGACCCTGGATTTTGATACCATTGCTATTGAACCCTCATTATTAAGCCAGGTTTGTGCTTTTATTGAGAGAGAAAGAAAGAAGGAGGGGGTTACCGTTATATCAGCAAACTTTTTAAAAAATTATCCTAAACAAATAATTTTAAGGGATTTGTATAACGAGGTTTTGCTTGGGGGAACTCAGCAAATTGGTAATAGTAATACGCAAAAAGCAGACTCTGATTTTAATCCTGTCAGAACTTTTATTGAGGAGAACCTGATTACTGATGATGGGTTACGCACCCAATATATTCTGCACAAAATTGATAAAGCCATATTGCCCGGAATTATTTTTTTAATACAACGATATTATTTAAGAGAAGAAGGCGAAACTATTGAATTAACACACGATGGCATTATTGACCTGGTTAAACATGACCGGGAGCAAAGAAGAAAAGTTATAGCACTTGCAGAAGCTAAACGAAAAGCAAACAGGAAGGCTATTATTGTAATTATACTGGCGATTTTAGCAGGTATTGCCTTTTATTACTGGAGCACCAAACAAGCCAGGGATAAAAATGAAGCCCTGATAACAGAAAACGAACAACTCGCTAATTCCATTACAGCTAAATTAGATTCAATAAAAATTACTGATTCTATTTTAAGAGGAATGGGAGGTAACAATTCTTCGGGCAGGCCGTTTCCTAAAACCATTAATGGCAATAATGTCGATTCATCCCTGGCATCGTCAACTAATTTAAAAGACAGTTTGATGAAGCAACAAGACCAGATTAGTAAACTGCAGGATTCGCTTATAAAAAACAGAGAGAACTATAGAACAGACCTGGGAAAATACATATCAGAAAGGGATGAATTGAAAAGAAAACTTGATTTAGCAGGAAATCAAGTGCCACGTGTAAGCCCTCCTTTAAACCCTGCTTCTGAAAATGACAGACAAGAAATTGAGTCAGTAAAAAGTGCTTATGCAAATTTCAAGGTTATATCCGTTAACGAAATAGCAAGATTAAATACCCAAATAACTCAATTAGAATTTTTATTAAGGGGGAAGCAAAATATGCCTGCCATGGGAGTTCCAGCCCGCCCTAATGAAGTTTCGAAATTAAAAGCCCGCATTGCTGATTTAGAAAGAATGTTAGGCAGGTTTATGCCCATAAATCCAAAACCAGGAAAGAAATCAAAAAATTATGGTTACGGTTATGATTATGCTACGGATAAAGTAAAAAATTAAAATAAAACCCGTAAAGTAGTTTGAGCTTGATTTTTTGTTGCATAAAGTTATATGGTACAAGTGAGTGACACAACCGGAGCTGCATTTACGATCTGTAGCCGGTACCAAAAATCTATTCCTGACAATTGCCCATTCACAAAGCATTTTGCTTTGACCTTGCCTTCTTTTTGTCTATTAAATTCCTCAAAATAAAGAATGAGAGTTAAACGCTATAAATGTAAATTATTTCAAACTATATTTTTATGGCTTTAAACTAAAAGATTTGTAATGCTTTGTATACAGCTTAATACAATTAAAAACCAATAGCAGGTTAAAAATGGGTATTGGCATAGTTGTTAACTATTAGTATTAAAGCCTGATTATGACAGAGGATGAATTTAATGGTTTACCAGACGAGCAAAGGAAGCAATTACTGATAGATGCAAAAAAGATTGGAGAATACGAGGATGAAATGGCAACATATCAAACTTTTAAAATTGAAGACTTTTTTGTAGAGGTGAGTATGAGTGTAACACACCGCTTTAGAAAGATTATAAGAACTTATGCTTCAATCCGGTTGGAGTAAAGTTGGCTTTGCTTTTAAAATCATATGTATACTTGTTTTAACTAAATTGTAGCCAAATAAGCTCTATATGAAAAAAGTACTGGTTTGGTTACCCATTTTTCTTTTGTTTTCGTCCATCACCTTTGCACAATTTGCAAAATTGGATAATAGCCCAATGGACATGGCTTATTTTCCGCACAATTTTGCACACGATCGCAAAGCTGGCGACAAGCCGTTGGTACGGGTTGTTTATAGCCGTCCTGCAAAAAATAACCGGGAAGTAATGGGAAAATTAGTTCCGTTTGGAAAGGTTTGGCGTGCCGGTGCAAATGAAGCAACCGAAATTAAATTTTATGAGCCCGTACAACTGGCAGGAAAATTAGTGCAGCCGGGTACTTATTCATTATTTACAATACCTGGTGAAAAAGAGTGGACGATTATTTTAAACAGCGATCTTGATTATTGGGGCGCTTATAGCTACAAGGAAAAAAATGATGTTTTGCGTGTAACTGCACCAACATCGGAATTAAATAATGTGGTTGAACATTTTACCATACAGTTTGAGAAAAAAGGCGACCATGCCGGTACAATGCGGATGGCCTGGGATAAAACAGTGGCAGAAGTTCCTTTTACCTATTAGGAAGTAAACTGTGGAAGCGTTTCTATAATGAAAGCTCCGGGTCAGCATCTCAAAATTTTATTTATGATTTGTTTCTGTTGCCAGCGATGCATGATGGGTAGCAAAACAGTGATACATCCAGGTTAAAAAAATTTGATGCTTCTATCTATTCTGTCAGGATTTATTGTTTCATTGTTGGTTCTGTTAGCCGGTAAATGGCTAAAAGGGCGGCGGTCTGTATTAATATCGTTACTGCCCATTAGTTTATTTGTTTATTATTTAAGCCTGGCACACGGGGTGGTAAACGGCAAAAGCATTGTTTTTAATTATTCCTGGATTCCATCGCTAGGTGTAGACCTTAATATTAATTTTGATGGGCTTGCATTACTTTTTTGCATACTGATAACGGGTATTGGCTCTTTAATTTTTTTATATGCCTCTTCGTACATGAAGGGGCATAAGTATATTGACCGTTTTTTTGTTACCTCTCCGTATTTATGGCTGGTATGCTGGGGCTGGTGTTGTGCGATAATGTTTTGGCATTATTTGTTTTTTGGGAGATCACCAGCATCAGTTCTTTTTTCCTGATTGGTTTTAATAATGAAAATATAGACTCCAGGAAAAGCGCACTGATTTCTTTAGCGGTAACAGGTGGTGGGGGGTTCCTGCTTTTAGTAGGTTTTATATTAATGGGAAGTATTGGCGGCAGTTATTCCATAAAGGAATTGGTTAATCAATCCAGCCAATTGCAAAACAGCCCGTTTTTTATTTTATTATTGATTTTGGTGTTTGGTGGCGCCTTTACCAAATCCGCTCAATTCCCTTTTCATTTTTGGTTACCCGGTGCAATGAAGGCGCCTACACCCGTATCGGCCTACCTGCATTCGGCCACAATGGTTAAAGCCGGTATTTATTTATTGGCACGGCTAACACCAGTTTTGGGCAATAACACTTCATGGAGTTATACCCTTATGATAGTAGGTGGTTTTACTATGCTGTATGCAGTGGTGCATTCAATAATGCGTACCGATTTAAAAGGCATACTAGCCTATTCTACTATAACCGCCCTGGGTATGCTGGTGTTTTTATTGGGTATTGGCACAACGGAAGCATTTATAGCAGCAGCCGTTTTTATTTTAGTTCATGCATTATACAAAGCAGGATTGTTTTTAATAACGGGAGTAATAGATCATGAAGCAGGCACACGTAACATTACAGAGCTAAGGGGGTTACGCAAAGTGATGCTGCCGGTTGCTGTTGCCGGGCTTTTAGCAGCTTTGTCAAGTGCAGGCTTACCCTTAACGTTTGGCTTTATTGGTAAAGAATTAATTTATGAAGCCACTATGCACAGTGGTAATTTATTTATGCTTTTAACCGGAGCGGCCATTTTTACCAACGTGTTATTATTGTATACCGGTTTTTTAGCTGGTATAAAACCTTTTACAGGAGCCCTGCCAAAAAAATTTGAAAAACTGCATAGCCCACCATTATTAATGTGGTTGCCTCCGCTTATACTGGGCGTAACCGGGGTGGTATTGGGGGTGTTTCCTTCGCTTATTGATAGTGCTTTGGTGCAACCTGTTGTGTATGGCTTACAAAGCAGCGCTCAACTTAAACACCTGGCCGTTTGGCATGGTTTCAACCTTATTTTATTGCTTAGTGCTATTACTTTGGCGGTTGGTACGGTGTTATATTTTTTGCTTAAGCCGTCCGAAAGTCGGTTGGCTTTCCTTGATCAGTTTAAATCCTTTTCGCCCCAGCATATTACAACGGTAGCAGCAAATAAAATGCATGATTTAGCCGATAGGTTTACTGCCATTTTTCAAAGTGGCTACTTACGGGCATATGTTTTATTTACCATGATATTCATCATTTTGCTGCTATCGTACAAATTGTTTTTTGGTGTTAATATTTATGTTAACGTTTCTGCTCTTCAAAGCATTACCGTTTACGAAGCGGTAATTGTTGGAACCATGTTTGTCGCCATATTTTATACTCTATCAACCAAATCACGATTAATTGCAGTTGCATCAATGGGGGTTGTGGGATACTGTATGTGTTTGATTTTTGTTTTCTACAGCGCCCCCGACCTGGCCATGACACAGTTTACCATTGATACCTTAACCGTAGTTTTGTTTGTACTGGTATTGTTCAGGTTGCCGCATTTTTTAAAGCTTTCCAACCCACGATTAAAAATCAGGGATGTGATCATATCGCTTTCGTTTGGTACTTTAATTTCTATTATTGCGCTGGAGGTTTTAAACGAAAAAGTTTATAAGGCTACCACCCATTATTATGCCGATAAAGCATATGTTCTGGCACACGGTAAAAATGTGGTAAATGTTATCCTGGTTGATTTCAGGGGAATGGATACCCTTGTTGAAATTACTGTTTTAACTATTGCAGCTATAGGTGTTTTTAGTATGTTGAAGTTAAAAATCAGCCTGTCGGAAAAGGAGTAAGTTAGAGGGAAATTTTACTGAAATAAATAATTTTGGGGGTTACAGGCGGAAGTTTTTCAATGTAACATCGTTGTGTCACTCACTTGTACTTTTATAACACGTGGGGGCAAAAAAATTAAATCATTTAAAAAATCACGAAAGATGAACCTTTTTAAAATTCGAAATACTAATAAGCAATGGGTAATAGATGCTATGAAAAACCTATGGTACAAGTGAGTGACACAACAATGTTTAATTTATAATTAATGCCGGTAAAATAAAAAAACAACCAGCATTATTTGGTTGATAAAATATTATAAAATTTAAAAAATAAAATAATTATGCGTTCCATTATTCTTAAAACAGCTTCATTTTATTTACTACCGGTACTGGTTTTATTTTCGGTATTTATATTATTACGCGGCCATTACGAACCCGGCGGCGGATTTGTTGGTGGATTAGTGGCATCCATTGCATTTGTATTGCATGCCTTTGCCAATGGGTTAGATAGAACCCTTAATTTTTTAAAATACCATCCTGGGGTATTAATTCCCATAGGCCTCACCATAGCATTTATCAGCGGGTTTTTGCCTATGTTTTTTAACGAACCTTTTATGAAAAGTGTTTGGTTTAAAGATCCCATTCCGGTTATTGGTAAAGTGGGTACCGCCTTGTTTTTTGACGTAGGTGTTTTTTTTGTTGTGATTGGGGTTACGTTAACCATTTTGTTTACTATATCCGAAACTGCCCGGTCGTAATGGAACTATTAATGATTATATTAATTGGTGTATTATATAGTTCGGGCATTTACATGCTACTGCGCCGCAGCCTGGTAAAACTTATTATCGGTTTAATTTTACTGGGAAACGGGGCCAATCTTTTAATATTTTTATTAGGCAGGTTAGTAAAAGGCAGGCCCCCGGTAATAGCGGAAACTGAAAAGGTGTTATCCGGAATTTATGCTGACCCCGTACCACAGGCATTAATTTTAACCGCCATCGTAATCAGTTTTGGATTGCAGGCATTTGCCATCATTTTAATTAAACGGGTTTACGCAGTAATCAATAGCGACGATCTTGATGACCTCAATTCAACCGAAGACGACTTATGACTGGAAACAATATTCTTTTACCCGTTTTGGCGCACATGATTGCAGCAATTATACTGCTTTTTTTTTGGCGTAACATACAGGCCAAACGTATTGTTAGTGTGGTATCGAATGTGGTTGTATTAATCATAAGTTTTTTATTGTTTCGCCAGGTTTATAATAATGGTATTCAAACCATGCAGGCCGGCAACTGGCCCGCACCATTTGGGATCACCTTTGTAGCCGATGTTTTTAGTAGTTCCATGGTTTTACTTACCGCTATTGCAGGGTTGGCTGTAAGCGTTTTTTCAACCGTAGGGGTAAGCAAGGCACGTATGCGGTATGGTTACTTCCCAATACTTCATTTTTTGTTAATGGGTTTAAACGGCGCCTTTTTAACAGGTGATATTTTCAATTTGTATGTCTGGTTCGAAATCATCATCATTGCCTCGTTTGTACTATTAACTCTGGGTGGCCGCAAACCACAAATACAGGGTGGCATAAAGTATGTTACCATGAACCTGCTGGCTTCGGTTATATTTTTAACCGCAATCGGAATATTATATGGTTTAACCGGTAGCCTTAATATGGCCGATCTTTCGCTTAAAGTGGCACAATTACAAAACAGGGGTTTGGTAAATGTTACTGCCTTCCTTTTTCTTGCGGGGTTTGGAATTAAATCAGCCGTATTTCCGCTGTATTACTGGTTGCCATCCTCATACCATACACCACCTTCGGCAATAGCGGCCATATTTGGAGGGTTGCTTACCAAGGTGGGGGTATATGCCCTGCTGCGGGTTTTTACACTTATTTTTGTTCCGGATGCTTTTATGCAACAAGTTTTCCTGGGCATAGCAGTAGGTACCTTAATAACCGGTGCTTTTGGCGTAATGGTTAAAACTGATATCCGTAAAATATTCTCCTACCTTATTGTTTGCCACATTGGGTTTATGATTGCAGGTTTGGGTATGTACTCTATGATTGCTATAACCGGAGCCATTTTTTACCTGGTGCATGATATAGTGGTTAAAACAAACCTGTTTTTAATAAGCGGGCTCATTTTTAAAATAAAAGGTACGGTAAAGGTTAAGGAATTAGGCGGCTTATATTCGGATTATCCAAGGCTTTCCCTGTTAATGGCAGTCGTATTTTTTTCGTTGGTAGGTATACCTCCTTTGTCGGGTTTTTGGCCTAAAATATTATTGTTTAAGGCAGGTTTAGCTACGGGGTCATATGTAATTATCGGGGCAATACTGTTTGCAAGCTTTGTTACGCTGTATGTTATGGCTCGTATTTGGGTGGAAGTATTTTGGAAACCTCAACTTAAAAGTGACGAAGTAATTACTGATGTTTTTGCAAACTTACCTTTAAGCAACAAATTGTTGCTGGTAGGGCCGGTAGTTTTCCTGGCAGTCATTACAATATATATAGGTTTGGGAGCAGAGCAGATTATGGCTATTTCGAGCCAGATTGCAAACGAACTTTTACATCCTGCTTTATATATTAAAGCGGTTTTAGGGTAACCGTATTAACTCTTAAATTATGGCTCAACAATTATTAATAAACCTACTGCTTACACTTATCTGGTTAGCGCTTACGGGTAAGTTTGAATTGGGCAATTTTGTATTTGGTTTTGTTTTAAGCTTTGGTATTTTATATACGATGGCCCGTAAAATAGAAGAAAAGCGGTATTTCTCGCATTTAATTAAAATCATTGGGTTTATATTCTTTTTTTTATACGAACTATTAAAAGCAAACCTTGAAGTTGCTTATGATGTGATGACACCTAGTTTTTTTATGAAACCGGGCATTGTAAGTATTCCATTGGATGCTAAAACCGACCTGGAGATAACCCTCCTGGCTAATTTAATTACCCTTACACCTGGTACCCTAAGCCTGGATGTTTCCGACGATAAAAAAGTATTGTATGTACATTCAATGTATATAAAAGATAAAGCAGGGTTTATAAAAAATATTAAAACCGGTTTTGAAAAACGACTATTAGAAATTTTACGATGACATTAAACGAATTTTTTAATTATGGCGTTTTACCCATTTTAAGCCTCTCCATCATTTTAGTGATGTTCCGGTTTTTAAAAGGGCCGGGTATTGTGGACCGTGTTATTGCGCTTGATTTATTAATCACAATAGGAATCGCAATTATTACTGTTTACAGCATTTTAAACCACCAATCTACCTTTTTAGATATTGCTATGATACTGGCACTTATAGCTTTCTTAGGTACGATTGCATTTTCTTACTACCTGCAAAGAAGAAAAAAAAATGATTGATATAATAATTATGATACTAAGTGGAATAGGAGCCTTATTTATTTTAATGGCTGCCATTGGTTTTGTTCGGATGCCCGATTTTTTTCTCCGCTTATCTGTAACCACAAAGGCCGCTACACTCGGCAATGGATTAATACTGGGCAGCGCCGCTCTTTATTTTTATGAAGTTTCGGTAACCTCCAGGGTATTTGCTATTATACTATTTGTAATGCTTACAGCACCTGTTGCAGCTCACATGATTGGCCGCACGGCTTATTTTATTGGAACTAAAATGTGGGAAGGATCTGTTATTGACGAGTTGGACGGTATGTACGAACAGGACACTCATGAGCTGAACAGCGAAGTGCAGGATGACGAGAATTCCTGAATTGTTTTCATAAAATTCTTATTAAAGCTTTTTGATTTAAATTATTAATCGTAATATTACGTTTAATGGGTGCTACCAAATCATACGAATTTAACCACACTGAAAACAAACTGGCAAAAATTGCAAAAGCATTGGCGCATCCTGCACGTATTGCCATTTTACAATTGCTGGCAAAGCGGCAAAATTGTGTTTGTGGCGATATTGTTGATGAACTTCCGTTAAGTCAGAGCACAGTCTCGCAGCATTTAAAAGAATTAAAGGAAGCAGGGCTGATTAAGGGTGAAGTAGAAGGTGTGAGCGTTTGTTATTGTATAGATTTTAAAGAATGGCAGGCAGCACAGCAATCTTTAAACAAATTATTTGAAACCTTTAAAGGCAGCAGCGGCTGCTGCTAGCTTTTTTTTGATCATATCAATCGTAATATTTCGATAATTATTAAAACTTACAATTATGAATACTAATGAAAATGTAAAAGATTTGGTAAGGCAAAAGTATACTGAAATTGCCTTGCAGGATAAGGAAACCAATGCTGCTTCGTGTTGTGGGGCGGGTGGGTGCAGTACCGGGGTATACAACATTATGGCCGACGATTACAATGACGTGGAAGGATATAACGCTGACGCAGACCTTGGCCTGGGTTGTGGTTTGCCCACCCAATTTGCCAAAATTAAAAAAGGCGATGTTGTAATTGACCTGGGAAGTGGCGCCGGAAACGATGCGTTTGTTGCCCGCCACGAAACAGGCGAAACCGGAAAAGTGATTGGTGTAGATTTTACCCCGGCAATGATTGAAAAAGCCCGTCAAAATGCTGAGTTAAGGGGCCTTAATAATGTGGAATTTCGCCAGGGCGATATTGAACATTTACCGGTTACCGCAAATGTAGCCGATGTAGTGGTGAGCAATTGTGTATTAAACCTTGTGCCCAATAAATCCGGGGTTTTTCAGGAGATTTTTAGGGTGTTAAAGCCCGGAGCGCATTTTAGCATATCAGACATTGTGCTAATAGGAGCGTTGCCTGCACAGTTGCAACAAGCTGCAGAAATGTATGCAGGCTGCGTAGCCGGAGCCATTCAAAAAAATGATTACCTGGATATGATTGAAGCAACAGGCTTTAAAAACATTACCATTCAAAAAGATAAGGCTATAATAATTCCCGACGATATTTTATGTAATTTTTTGAGTCCGGCTCAAAATGATGAATTTATAAAATCGGGTACCGGCATTCGTAGTATAACCGTGTATGCTGAAAAACCGGTAGAAAAAACTACTTGCTGTGATCCAGGTTGTTGTAGCTAGTATTAAGTAAATTATTTTGGGCCCTGCATTTAAACAGGTGTCAACATCGTTGCGTCGCACACTTGTACTTTTAATACTTTATTGAACTTTTTTTAAAAATTAACTCGAAAAGCTACCTTGAAATAAGATAGATTCAGTAATGGATAAAAGCTTTTTATTTAAGTTGCTTTATAATTTAAAATACAAGTGAGTGAACCGTCGGCAGTCGGTCAGGCTACAACGAAGTCTTATGAAATACGGCTGCTGGTCAACAAAAAATTCATACAAATGAAAATTGCATTGTTCTCAGATGTTCATGCGAACCTGCCCGCTTTAAACGCCTGTTTTGATAGCATAGAAAAGCATAAGCCGGATGCCATTTATTGCCTGGGCGATTTGGTGGGTTACAATGTTTGGCCCAACGAAGTAATTAATGAAATACGCAAAAGGGGTATACCCACTATTGCTGGTAATTACGATCAAGGGGTAGGGCTAAGTATTAATGATTGTGGGTGTGCTTACAAAACAGAAGAGGATAGACATAGAGGAACTATTTCTATTTCGTATACAAACGAAATGGTAGGAGCAGATGAAAGAAAATATTTGCGAACCTTACCGGCGCATATACGACTTACATACCAATTAAATAATGAAAGTAAGCAACTGCTATTGGTTCATGGTAGCCCACGAAAAATAAATGAATACCTTTTTGAAGAAAGAGAAGAGGAAAGTTTATTACGGATATTGAAACAGGCTGATGCGGATATTTTGTGTTTTGGCCATACGCACAAACCTTATCACCGGGTTTTAAAACATAAAGAAGAAGGAATAATTAAGTGGCGTAATGCAATTAATATAGGTTCGGTAGGTAAACCAAAAGATGGCAACCCAATGGGCTGTTATGTTTTACTAACCATTGACGAACAAAGATTTGAAACAAACAACCCGGGTTTGCAAATTGAATTTATAAGATTTGATTACGATATAGAAATGGCCGCACAGGCTATTGAAGCAAGCCCATTACCAAACGAGTTTGCAGCCATGCTGCGCAAGGGTATTTAGGCATGCCGGGTTAACCTGAATGCTTTGTTTTTTACACGCTCACTAAATTCTGGTTCCACTCTTTTATTGATTTGCAGGTTGATAACTTTAGGGGCTACTTCCAAACATTCAATTTGAGTAAAAAAATAATTGGAGGAGCGTTGTAATTCAATAAATGAATTATAAAGTGCTTTCATTAATTCAAACAATTCTTTTTCTGATTCTATTTTGCATTTTGATGTTGCCAGTGAATTAATTGATTTGGATGCATTGTTTTTAATGAGAAAGATAATACTGGATTCCGTTTCCTTTAATTTATTAAGCACAGTATCAAACCGCTTCCGGAGGTTTTCAAAGTTTTGGTTTAACTCGTTGTGCGCAACCTTAACCTTTGCTTCTTCAAGCTCTTTTTGCATTTGGTTTATACGCCGGTTACAAAGCGAAATTTCGGTTAACCAGTACAAGCAATTTTGTAAGAAATGATCGTTGATTTTCATAGCAATACAATTTAAAAATGTGAAAAATCTTAATTATAACATTCAAATTCTGAGCCACCACCTATGCTATAAATCTTTGATTAATAAAACGGAGATTTCTATTAAAAAATAGAGGCTTTATTGTTTACCGAAATGGTATTCTAAGGGTAATTGATTTAATAAAGTAACAATCTTCTAAAAGCTTATACAGTTAATATAGCAAGAAAGATTTCTTGTTTAATAAGTATTTAAGAGCTGAAAATTAATTGGTTAAAACCGGATGGGGTTTTAATAACAAATAGTAAATACCCTGGTAACTCTACCACCAAAGCCGGTACCTGTAGTACCCAGCTACTGGAAAGCTGAAGAGGGAAAGGGATTTAATAATATGATTAATATGGGTAATTTAATCCTTACAAAAGATCAGCTTGTAAAAATTTATATCAATAATCCTCCTTTTGAATGGCTGGGTTTTAAACCTGATAAAAAAGGATCTGGAGCAAATAATAAGTATGTAATTTAAAATGTTGGTCCTACCGACCAGGCCGGAAAGCCACTTGTTAGCTTTGCCCGGCATTCTACAGATTTAAACCCTTCTCCTCCTGCTACAGCACCCTGGTTTGTTTTATTTAAATTCTCCTATTCTTTTCGCCGCATGAACTAAATGCGCCGATTTTATTTTTCAATCAATATTTTTGTTTTATGCACAAGCAGGTATTGGTTATAAAATTGGGCACCGCTGTAATAACCGGTGCCGATGGCATTATAAGTAAACCGGTTATTAAAAAAGTGGCCGCTGGTATTGCAGCGCTTTCAAAAACATACAGGGTGGTACTGGTTTCAAGCGGGGCTGTGGGTAGTGGAAATGCTTTTATAAAAAATTATAAAGGTTCGCTAACCGAACGTAAAGCAGCGGCTGCAATTGGTAATCCAATACTTATTAATCTTTACCAAAAGTATTTTGCTTCGTTTGAAATTCCGGTTGCACAAGCCCTTTGCGAGAGACATCATTTTAGCAACCGTTTGCAGTTTCTTCAATTAAAAAATACGTTCGAAGCATTTTGGCAAAATGGAATTGTACCTATAGTTAACGAAAACGATCTGGTAAGTAATGTTGAATTAAAGTTTTCTGATAATGATGAACTGGCAACCTTAATTGCCGTAGGTTTTAGTGCTGAAACCTTAATTATATGTACTTCTGTGGGCGGTTTTATGAACAACCATAAACAAATTATACCGCTGATTGATAAAATTGACCAGGAAATAATGGGTTTTGTAAGTACCGAAAAAAGTGCTGTGGGATTAGGTGGTATGGTTTCCAAGCTAACATTTGCAAGGCTGGCCATTTCATTAGGTATTAAGGTAATTATTTGCGGTGTGCAGGGCGTCAATCCCTTTGTAAAAGCGATAGAAGGCGCAAACGGAACCGTTTTTAAAGCCCAAACTTCCAACTTAAAAGCTCGCCAAAAATGGCTCGCAAGTGGTTCCATAACCTTGGGCAGTATTACGGTTGATAAGGGTGCCGTTGCTGCATTAAACCAGCGCCGAAGTTTACTTACGGTAGGAATTAGTAAAGTGGAAGGCAAGTTTATGCCCGGCGAAGTGGTTCAGCTAATGGATGAAGAAGAACACATTTTTGGTGTGGCGAAAATTAAAATAGGGGCAAGAGAAATAACGGAAAGTCTTAATCTGAAAAACGTAGTGGCGGCGCACGCCGATAATATTGTGTTATTTTAAATTGTTTATAAACCCAGGGGGCTTTATAAACTGGGTTTCAAAAAATAAAGGATGAAATCAATTGAACCGGTTATTATAAAAACATATAAAGCTGCTGTAGCCTTAAGGCGGGCAACCGAAAAGCAATTAAAGCGAGTCTTAATTACGCTAGCCAACCTGCTGGAGCAAAACATGCATGCTGTTTTAAAAGCAAATGCAAAAGACCTGGCTAAGCAGGATGCAGATAATCCCCGGAACGATAGGTTAATGCTGAATGAAGAACGAATTAAGAATATTGCTAACAGCATCAGAAATGTTAGCAGGTTACCCAATCCAACGGGCAAAAAACTGGTTAATCATACATTAGAAAATGGATTATTGCTGGAGAAAATCAGTGTACCGCTTGGGGTGGTAGGCGCCATTTATGAAAGCAGGCCCAATGTAACTTTTGATATTGCGGCTTTATGTTTACGTAGCCAGAATGCCTGCCTTTTAAAAGGAAGCAGTGATGCAATTTTCACCAACCTCACTGCCATTAAACTTATTAAACAGGCTTTACAACTAAACAATATTAACCCAAACTGTATTAGTTTATTGCCTGCCGATAGGGATGCAGTAGAAGAATTATTAACGGCCACTAAATATGTAGATGTAATTATTCCACGAGGGTCAGAAGGGCTGATCAAATTTGTACGCAAAAACAGTTTAGTACCGGTTATTGAAACCGGGGCAGGGGTCTGTCATATTTATGTTGAAAAAAATGCAGACCTGAATAAAGCGGTAAATATTGTGGTGAACGCAAAAGTTTCCCGGCCGTCAGTTTGTAATGCGGTAGATACTATTTTAGTTGACGAAACTATTGCCAAACAATTTTTATCTAAACTTCAGCCCAAACTCAAAGCATACGAGGTAGAAGTATTTGCAGATTCTAAATCGTATAATTTACTTAAGCCATATCCTTATTTGAACAAAGCCGGTAAAGAAGATTTTGGCCGGGAATTCCTCAGTTTAAAATGTGCCATCAAAGTGGTTAAAAATATTGACGAAGCCTTATTGCACATTCAGCAATTTTCCACTAAACATTCTGAAGCCATCATTTCTAAAAATAAAAAGCAATGTGAACGCTTTTTACAAGAGGTTGATGCCGCAGCGGTTTACTCCAATGCCTCCACCCGTTTTACTGATGGCGAGGAATTTGGCCTTGGAGCTGAGATCGGAATTTCCACTCAAAAGCTTCATGCGAGGGGGCCATTTGCTTTAGAAAAACTGGTTACCGAAAAATGGATTATTAAAGGAAATGGGCAGGTGCGTTCCTGATTAATTATGGGTTCAAATTACTTTAATAATTAATTTTTTTGGTTTCAACATTTGCACCTCACTCAACATCCTTGTGTCACTCACTTGTACTTTTTGCTATCATGGCAACAAGTAGTTTTACTTATTTTATCATGCCAATATCTTCAAGCCATTCCATAAATCTATCGGGCCAGCGTGCAACAGCTCCTTTGTTCGTGTCACTAATACCAAAGCCATGCTTTGCCCCAGAATAAATATGTAATTCAGCCGGAACACCTGCCTGCTTGTATTTCAGGTAAACCTTAGCCATCCCTTCGGCTATGTTGGGTACATCATTAAACCCACCGGCTATAAAAACGGGAGGGGCATTTTTTGCCACTTCAAATTTACTGGTACCACCGGGATAAATTAACGCCTGGAAATTAGGAAAGGAGCTTTCCCTGTCTATTACATCATTAGCGTTTTTGTCGCCGTCATCAAAGTGCATAGCAGCAAGTGCTGCCACTTCTCCACCCGCCGAAAATCCCATTACACCAATTTTTGTGGGATCAATATTCCATTCTTTAGCATGGCTTCTAACAGTACGGATGGCCCTCTGAATATCCGCCAGTTCATCTTTTTCAATAGTGTAAGTTGAATTGCTGTCGCGGGCCAGGCGATATTTTAAAATAAAGGTGGCAATACCTTTCTCGTTAAAAAATTTTGCGGGGTTGTATCCTTCATGATCCATCCACAAATCCTGGTGGCCACCGCCCGGTGCAATAATTAGTGCTGTTCTACCTGGATTGTTTTTGGGTATGTAAGGTGTAAGGGACGGTTTGTGAACGTTGGAAACTAAATGGTCGCCGGTATTATTTATTCTAACCTTTTCAGGGGTGTTTTTTCCTTCGGATCCGGGTGCTCCATTTGGCCATAACAAAAGTTCTTTCGGATGTTGGGCAAATAAAATTGAAGAAGAAATAGATAGTAGTACAACCAGGATTAGAGAAGGTTTTAGTTTCATAAGGCTTTATATTTTGGTAGATATAATATTAATCAATTTTGAATGTTTTTTTTAGAACACGGGTGTTTTTGTTTTTATACAGGAAATTAATATAATCATGTTCCCATTTTATAATGTAGTACAAGAGTGCGACGCAACAAATGATTGTTGATGGTTTAAAGCTTGTCCAATAATCTTTTCTATTTTAAGTAAAGCTTTCATTATCAAAACATAGCGATGATTGCTTTCCTTCCTGAAAAGGATGATAAATATTATTCTCCACAAGCTATCCACCGCAAAATTTAATCATTTCATTGCCACCAAGTTTTGCTGTAAGTTCGCAGACATAAATACTGTGCAGTGAGATTAAAGTCATTAGAAATCAAAGGGTTTAAAAGTTTCGCCGATAAAACGGTTGTAAATTTTGATGAAGGCATTACCGGAATTATCGGTCCCAATGGTTGTGGAAAGAGTAATATTATTGATAGCATTCGCTGGGTTATTGGCGAGCAAAAAATCAGCGCCTTACGTAGCGAAAATCTGGATGCCCTGGTTTTTAATGGCAGTCGTACCCGAAGTGCCAGCGGCCTTGCCGAGGTGAGCCTTACTTTTGAAAATACAAAAAACCTGCTACCTACCGAATTTAGCACCGTAACTGTAACCCGTAAATTTTATAAAAATGGTGAAAGTGAATATCGCCTGAACGATGTGAGTTGCCGGATGAAGGACATTCACAACCTGTTTATGGATACGGGTATTAGCACCGATAGTTATGCCATTATTGAATTGGGAATGGTGGATGACATTATTCGTGATAAGGAAAACAGCCGCCGTAGAATGTTAGAACAAGCGGCCGGCATAACCATTTACAAAACACGTAAAAAAGAAGCAAAAGCTAAACTCGATCTTACCGAGGCCGACTTAAATAGAATTGAAGACCTGTTGTTTGAAATTAATAACCAGTTAAAAACGCTGGAAAACCAGGCTAAAAAAGCAGAGAAGTATTTTGAGATTAAGAAGGATTATAAGGAAATAGCGGTTGAACTGGCCAAAGCATCGTTGGAAGGATTTAATGATAACTGGCATTTATTAACGGTACAACAGGAAACGGAAACGGACAAACGCATACAATTAGAAGCACAAATAGCCACAGATGAAGCAGCACTTGAAGCAGAAAAAGTGGGCTTTATTGATAAGGAGCGGACGTTGCAAACCATGCAACACGAGTTTAACGACCTGGTACAAAAACTTCGTACACAGGAAAACGATAAAAATTTAGCCAGCCAGAAACTTACCTATTTAAAAGAGAAGCAAACCAGCCTGAAAGCGTTTTTAGATAAGGCTGAAGGGCAGGTTAGTGGTATTGATGAGTCGATAGGATTTACAACACTGCAGTTAGGGGAAGAAGAAGGAAAAATGAGCAATTTGCAGGAATTGCTGGATAATGCAAAAATGGATGTTGAAACCCGTCGTAGGGTTTTTGATGAAAAACGAACTGCAGTTGATCATTTGCGCAAATCGTTCCAGGAAATACAACGCAAGCAGTTTGAGGCAGAGAAGAAGGTGGCTGTTGCGGATTCTTCTATTCAAAACCTGCAACGCAGCCTGGTGCAATTAACGGACGAACGCCAGCAGCGTGAAGGCCAGTTAAAACAACTGGAAGAACAACGAAAAGATAAAGAACAGGAATTAGAAGATAAGCGTGTTGACTTACGTCAATTACAGGAACAGCACGAAGCTACAAAGCAGCAAATACTGGAAACCCAGCAACAGCTAGAAATTTTACGCAGCAAATTAGCCGAGGAAAACAGGCAACTGGATGCCAAAAGGAACGAGCATGCCTTGTTGAAAAGCATGATCGACAGCATGGAAGGCTACCCGGAGAGTGTAAAGTTCCTGAGCAAAAATCAAAACTGGAACCATACCGCTCCCATACTTACCAATATTATTTATGTAAAGGAAGCTTATCGGGCTGCAGTTGAAAATGTATTAGAGCCTTACCTAAACTACTACGTAGTTAATAACCTGGCCGAAGGTTTGGAAGCAGTGAATTTGTTGGATGAAAATAAAAAAGGTAAAGCCAACTTTTTTTTACTGGATAAGGTGAATGAAAACAATAACTCAAAAGGCACCCAACCAGCAGGTACGATACCCGCCATGGACGTGATTGAAGTTGAAGAAAAATACCGTAGCCTGGCTGAATATTTATTAAGCAATGTTTATATAGCCGAAAATGAAAGTGCTTTAGTAAATTCAAATGGCGCTGTAATTCTTGAAAAAACAGGAAAGTTTGTAAAAGGCCAATACAGCCTGAGTGGCGGAAGTGTGGGTTTGTTTGAAGGTAAAAAAATTGGAAGGGCAAAAAACTTAGAGAAATTAGGAGAAGAATTGATTAGCCTGGAGAAAATTGTATCAGACCGAAAGGCCGAAATACAGGCTCGTCAGAATGAAGTTGTTGCCCATACACAACAGTTAAAGGAAAACGCTATCAGGCAAACGCAGCAACAAATAAGTGAACTTACGAACCAGGTTTTTGCGCTTCAAAACCGGATTGAAAACCTGGTAGCATCCCAAACCAACGGACAAAAAAGGGTAGAAGAGCTCGAAAGCAACCTGGCCGATAACCAGGATTCAATCGCTGATGTTAGGGAAGAATTACTTGGATTGAACGAAAAGCTGAAAACTTCCCAGGATGAAATGAAGAACCAGGAGCAGGATTACCGGTCTGCTGAACAGGAATACCAGGAAGTAAATAAATTGTTTAACGAAAGCAATCTTCATTTAACCCGGCAGCAAAGTAAAATATCGGCTTTAAAAACGGAGTTGCAATTTAAAAGCAACCAGTTAAACGATCTTACCCAACAAATTGAAACCAATACAGTTCAATTAAAACAGGCTACCGAAAACATAGTGGAAAATGAAGCCACTTTAAAAGAATCGGAAGCGTTTTTAATTAACCTGATGCGGATGAAGGAAGAGGAAGAGAAGAAGTTGAATGAAACCGACCAGGCATACTACAACCTGCGAAATGTATTGAGTGAAAAAGAAAGTGCATTGCGCTTAAAGGTGAAAAGCCGCGAAATGCTGGACCACCTTTTATCCGAAATAAAGGATAAAACCAATGAACTTAAACTACAGCTTGCCGGAATGAAAGAGCGGTTGAATGTTGAGTTCAGGATTAACCTGGATGAAATAATTGACCAGGCCCGCACAACCGAAACCTCTCTTGAAGATTTACAGGCGGCTTCTGAAAGAATGAAGAAAAGGTTGGACAATATGGGTGAAGTAAACCCAACCGCAATTGAAGCTTATACCGAAATGAAAAAGCGTTATGACTTTATTGTGGAGCAAAAAAACGACCTGGTAAACGCCAGGGAAAGTTTGTTACAAACCATACAGGAAGTGGAAACCACAGCCAACCAAAAGTTCCTGGATACATTTAACGCGGTTCGTGAAAACTTTCAAAAAGTATTCAGGGCATTGTTTACCGAAGAAGATTTTGGTGACCTGATTTTAGAAAACCCTGAAAACCTGGCCGAAACTGGTATTGATATTATTGCCAAACCAAAAGGTAAAAAGCCAAGCAGTATTGGCCAGTTAAGTGGAGGCGAAAAAACCTTAACCGCAACTGCCTTGTTATTTGCCATATACTTAATCAAACCAGCACCATTTTGTATTTTGGATGAGGTAGACGCTCCTTTGGATGATGCCAACGTGGGTAAATTCACCAAAATGATACAGGAGTTTAGCGATAACTCCCAGTTTATTATAGTAACCCATAACAAGCAAACCATGAGCGCTGTTGATGTAATTTATGGTGTTACCATGCAGGAACCCGGTGTAAGTAAACTGGTTCCGGTTGATTTTAGAAGTTTGAATTAATAGCCCAGGTTTATAAATAAAAAAGGAGAACAAGCAAAACGCTGTTCTCCTTTTTTTATGAGGTGAAATATCTTTCTCCCAACCCTATTTCTTCTTAAAATCCCCCCGCTTCCAGGCTTTAATAAATTCACTCCAGGCCACAGGGTTTAAAATATTCATAGGAGGCGTTTGGCCTGCATAATAATATTTTTGGGCGTTTTGTCGCAATTGGTAGCTGCTTGCTTCTCTTCCATCGGCCGGTAGGGTACTCATCAATATCCTGCGTTTAGCTTCATCGGTGTTTTGGCGGGCAATTTCATATTTATCATCCGGCATGCGGGTATTTAAAAAATCGCGTTCAAATTGTTGACGGCTGGGGCGGGCTTTTAAAATGGTTACGGGTAAAAAAGCGGTATCGCTTATCATTAATTGAATAATACTGTATTGATTGCTTTCAAGCCTTGTGGGTATATCAATCAGTTTGGGTTTAAAACCAACGCTGGTAAACTCCACTTTATCTCCCTTTAAAACTACAATCGAAAATACACCCTGGTCGTTGGTCATGGTTCCTCTGCCGGTACCTTTTACAACCACGCTCACTGCGGGTAACGCTTCTAAACTATCGGCCGTCATTACCACGCCGTACAATTGTACTACGCTATCCTGCACCCGTTCAAACTGGGCAAACATTTTTAAGGGAACCAAAAAAATCAGTAAAAAAATGTATCGTGTAAATTTTTGCATCTGTTTAAATTACCTCAATATTTAAATTTTATAATAGTAGTTGTTCGGTTACCTAAATTTTTTTTTAGCAATTAATATCCTGGTAGCTAAAGTATGTTTACCGGCATTAGGTTCGCTGCTCTTCGTCGTTGTAGCCCGACCGACCTTTTGCACTTCACTCACATTTACTGCAAACACATAAGGTACTTTTTCTGATATTGTTTAAATAAGGTTCGTTTATCAACTGTGTTGTTTTCAAAATGCCCATCGTTGGTAAAATGGTACAAGAGTGCGACGCAACGGCTGATTCTCAAATATACAAAGGCTTGCTACCTAAAAATTCTTCTTAACAACCTGTTCTGAAAAATGTACCATAAAAAACAAAGCCTTTATAACAACCCTCCATGTATTTAGAAGTTTAAAGTAACACCCACAATGGTTAACTTTGCGGCGGATAATTTCTTTTTAACAAAAACTTTTGTGATGACGAAGGATGATATAATAAAAGCTTTAAGCAATGTGCAGGAACCCGATTTAGGTAAAGACCTGGTTACTTTAAACATGGTAAAGGATGTGGAAGTTGATGGAAACAATGTTTCGTTTACCGTTGTACTTACTACACCGGCTTGCCCTTTAAAAGATTTAATTAAATCGGCCTGTATTAATGCAGTAAAAATATTGGTTTATAAAGAAGCAGTAGTAACAGTAAACTTTACATCGAACACCACTACCAAACGTGACGATAATAAAGGCGTATTGGACCAGGTGCGTAACATTATTGCAGTAGTAAGCGGTAAAGGCGGTGTTGGAAAAAGTACGGTTGCAGCCAACCTTGCGCTGGCACTGGCACAAGGCGGC